>NZ_JBSFGJ010000133.1:0-21313 GCF_053596515.1 Nonomuraea sp. NPDC001684 | reverse complement strand
TTTCATGCACTGGCTTTTAACACACTGTTGAGTTCTCAAGAAACGGACGCGTACTTCCTCACCAGAACCCGTTCCCGGATCCCCGCTCAGAGGCGTTCATTTCGTCTTGCGTTCTTTCGTTGTGTCTTAATTCTTTCAGCCGTTCAAGTCTCTGTCAAATTGACCGGACTTGCTCGACCTGCTGGAATTAAGTCGCGCCCCGCTTCCGGGACAACCCCTCTAACTTACTCCCAAGCCCGACTCTTGTCGAATCGACCTTCCGTTGGACGCGAACGTCCGCCGGAGTGGCAGTGTCTGGAGGTGGCCCCCGAGTGAGGTCGGCGATCAACGCCTTCCTCGTGGGACTGGTGAACTCTATGTACGGTCCCCAGAACCGTCAAATCGGCGACCCGCCACGCGTCGGGAAGACGTGGTGGGTAGGTATTCCGGCGTGCGAGATCAATCCGTGCCCAGAGCACTCATCCTCCTGGTGGGCATCGCCGGCGCGGTGATCGCTCTGTTCGGGCTGCGCGAGATCAATTCCATCGTCGGGCCCGTCGTGCTGGCGCTCGTGCTGGTCATCGCCGTGGCGCCGGTGCGCAGCTGGCTGACGGCGCGGCGGGCGCCCATATGGGTGCAGGTGGCGGTGCCGTTCCTGATCGTGGTGCTGGTGCTGCTCGGCATGGTGGGGATCCTGACGATCTCCGTCACCCAGCTCGCCTCGCTGCTGCCGACGTACGCCAAACAGTTCGAGGAGCTGCTGGCGGCGTCGCAACACTGGGCCGGCACCCACGGTCTGGGCAACGACGTGCTGGCCAAGGCGGTGCAGGCGTTCGACCCGGGCCGGATGCTGGGGCTGGCGCAGAGCCTGCTCGGGAGCCTGATCGGCGTGTTGTCGAGCCTGTTCCTGATCGTGGTGCTGTTGCTGGCGATGTGCCTCGACGCGCCGGTGACGGCGCGGATCCTCACCACCGGCGAGGGGAACCGGCCGCAGCTGGTGACGGCGCTGGCGACGTTCGCGCACAAGACGCGGCGGTATCTCATCGTCTCGACCGTCTTCGGGCTGATCGACGCGGTTCTCGACGTCATCGTGCTGTCGTTGCTGGACGTGCCGTTGCCGCTGTTGTGGGGGGTGCTGGCGTTGATCGCCAACTACATCCCGAACATCGGGTTCGTCATCGGGCTGCTGCCGCCCGCCCTGCTGGCGCTCCTGCACGGCGGCGTCAAGACGATGGTGCTGGTCGTCGTGGCCTACATCGTCATCAACGTGGTCACGCAGTCGTTCATCATGCCGAAGTTCCTGGGGGACGCGGTGGGGCTCTCGACCACGATGACGTTCCTGTCGCTGATCGTGTGGACGTTCATGCTGGGGCCGCTCGGCGCGATCCTGGCGATCCCGCTCAGCCTGCTGGCGCGGGCGGTGCTGATCGACAGCGACCCGAGCGCGAAGTGGGTACAGGCGCTGGTGTCAGGGAAGATGCCGGACGGGTGAGAGCAGGCGGCCCAGCGGGACGCCGCTCAGCCGTTTCACGTCGTGGGACAGGTGGGCCTGGTCGGCGTAGCCGGCGCGGACCGCCGCCTCCGCCGCCGGCACGCCCGCGCGGGCCAGGGTGAGCGCGCGCTGGAAGCGGACGACGCGCTGGAGGGTCTTGGGCGAGTAGCCGAAGGAGGCGACGCTGCGGCGGTGGAGCTGGCGTTCGCTGAGGCCGATGGCCCAGGCGACGTCGCGCACGCTGCGGCCCATGCGCAGCGCCCCGGCGATGGCGGGCGCGGCCGGGTCGGGGGCGGGGGTCTCGCGCAGGCGGGTCAGGACGGCGGCGCGCATGGCCGCGAGCCGCGCCGCCGGGTCGGGCGCGAGGGCCGCGTCGGACAGCAGCGGGGACGTGACGGCGAGGGCGGGCAGGGCGGCGAGCGGGACGCGGCGGTCGCGCAGCTCGTGGACCGGGACGCCGAAGACGGCGCCCGCCGCGCCGGGCTTGAAGCGGATGCCGACGTAGGCGTCGCCCGCCGCCATCGGGGTGGGCACCGGGCCGGTGTCGGGGCCGGCCACGAAGAGGCCGCCGGGCCCCCAGACGAGGTCGAGGCAGGCGTCGGGCACCACGAGCTGCGTGGTGTCGCCCTCGCTGACCTGCTGCCACACGCAGGCGACACGGCCGGAGAGAGCGTCGCCCGGGTGCCGTTCCGCGTACATGCCTCCAACGTACGCGACCCCGCCGACAGAATCCGTTCAGGCGGGCAGGCGGCCGTACGCGCGCAGGGTCTGCAGGCGTGCCACGGTCAGGTAGCCCGCCCATTCGTGGGCGACCAGCGGGGTCCAGGTGTTCCAGTTCGGGTGCCAGCCGCCTTCCGGGGACTGGGCGGCGGCCATGGCGTCCAGGTGGGGGTCGAGGGTAGCGGCGTCGAAGAGGGGCAGGGCCGACGGCGCGGGCGCGAAGTCGAGGGGGTGGTGGACCGCGCCTTCGGCGTGCGGGTCGAAGGTGACCGTGGCCAGGACGGACTCGCGCAGCCGGTCGAACTCGGCGACCGCGCGCTCCCTGTCGGGGACGTGTTCGAGGAACACGAGCAGGGCGCGGGCCTCGTACGGAGTGGTCCGCGTGAGCTGGGCGACGCGCGACCAGCAGAAGTCGGTGGCGGGCCCGAGCCAGGGGTGGGTGACGCCGTGCTTGTGCAGCAGCCCGGCGAGCGCGGCGGTGGGGTTGAGGTCGCCGGGCGGGTCGTCGGGGGCCTGCCACCAGGGCGCGCGCGGCGTGTCGCGGACGGACGGCAGCACGAACGGCACCCCGCCCCCGGCGGCCGTGATGCCCGCCAGGTAGTCGCAGGCGGCGGCGACCATCGGCGAGTCGAAGGCGTCGAGCTCGTCGAGGATCCAGAAGGCGACCTCGACCGGCTGCGGCTGGCTGCCGGCGCCGCGCAGGTCGGGCTCCAGGGCGTTGCCGAAGCCGCCGTCGGCGTTCTGGTAGCAGCGCAGGGCGTCGAGGACGCGGGCGCGGGAGCCGCCCGCGAACAGGGCCTCGAATCTCAGTCTGTCGATGAGCCTGCCGTGGAGTCGCAGGAACTGTGCCGCTCGGTCGAGTGTGTCCATGTCCGCTTCCGTGTCCGCTTCCGTGGAGAGAGCCGTGTCCTGCGACGCTACCGCCGGGGGCGCGGGCGGCTCTTGTCGGAATCGGACGCGTCGGCGGGTCACTTCATGAAGAAGACCGGGCCGCGCGGCCGGAAGGGCAGCGGCGCGCCCTGGGGCACCAGGAAGGCGTGCTCGCGGCGGATGCGCAGCACGTCGCACTGCCCGTCGGTGATCAGCAGGATGGGGCCGTCGGGCGGGAAGTCGTCGGCGCGTTCGAGCAGCTTGACGCCGGGCTGGAGGATCGTGCCGCCGCGGCCGCGCACCCTGACCCGGCCGGCGATCTCCTCGACCGGCAGGTAGCCGGCGTCGTAGGCGGTGGCGTCGCAGAAGACGACCCTGGCCCGGGGCACGTCGCGGGCGGCGGCGTAGGAGGCGATGGCGCCGAGTGCCTTGCCGAGCAGCTTGACGTCCATGGAACCGGAGGTGTCGAGGACGACGCCGAACGTCTTCCTGCGGACGACCTCCTCGGGCCGTACCCGGCCGGGGCGCGGGATGCCGGGGCTGGCGGCCTGGCGGCGGGAGGCGCGGGCGTACGAGCGACGCGACTCCTCGGGCCGGAAGTGCTCGTCGAACCAGCGGGCGAGCTGGGCGTCCCAGGGCAGGGGCGGCTGTTCGAGCGCGCGGATCTCCTGTTCGAGCCCGGCGGGCAGCAGGCCGCGTCCGCTGGAGTGGTGGTAGGCCAGGCCGGTGCACAGGGCGTTGCGGTAGTAGTCGTCGAGGTCGACGTAGCCGCGTGCCTGGCGTGCCGGGCGGTCGAGCACGTCGCCCAGGCCCCGGCCGCGCAGGGTGGCCAGCTTGCGCATGCGCCGCAGGTCGCCGGCGATCTGGTCGTAGACGGCCTCGGCGGACAGCGCGCCGAGCGACTGGTCGAACAGCAGCCCTTCGGGCATCTCGCCGACGCCCATCTCGACCAGCCAGCCGTTGATCACGTAGTCGCAGGCGACGTTCCACAGGTACGGGTCGCGCATGCCGGCTCGTTCGCCGTGCCGCAGGGCGGCGTGCAGCATCTCGTGGGCGAGCACGAAACGCCATTCGTGCTCGGTGTGCGTGGCCAGCGGGTTGACGTAGATCTCGGCCGCCTCGGCGCTGACGGCGGCGATCGAGATGTCCCAGGCCCTGGCCAGCTCGGCGTCCGCGACGATCTTCATGCCCGCGGCCAGCGCGCCGAGCAGCGGGTACGACGACATGAACCAGCGCAGGGCGCCGTCCCAGGGGCCCTTGACGTGGCCTTCGGCGGGGGTGCGCGGCGCGCCGGCCCGGTCGAGCGCGGACGTGGCGGACCAGGCGACGCCGATCGCGAAGCCGCGCTGGAAGTCGAAGTGCTCGGCGTCCTGCTCGGTGCCGATGTGGAAGTCGGCCGGGCCGAGCGGCTGGAACGGGGGCGGGACGCCGGTCCTGCGCCACCGTTCGGAGAGCGTCACCTCGTCCTCCTCGGGCAGCTCGGCGGGCAGCGGCGCGGGGCAGCGTCCGATCTTGACGGTGCGCAGGAAACGGTCGACCGCCAGGCAGCAGGCCGCGTGGTAGGCCGGGTCGGGCAGGTCGCCGTCGACGTCCTTGGGGGCGCAGGCGCGCGGGTCGGCGTGGCCGAAGCCCAGGTGGAGCAGCAGGTGGGCGAAGACCCATGCCCACTCCTCGGCGGGGGCGCGGCGCTTGGGGTGGAAGGTGACGTCGCCGTCCTCGCTGACGACGGCCCACGTCTCGGGCGGCAGCCGGCCGTCGGCCGCCTCCAGCAGGGTGCCGTGCAGGCCGGCGAACAGCGGGTGGCGGTTGACGGCGGCCCAGCCGTTCATGACCTCGGCCCGCCAGGGGTCGGCCTTGGGCTTGCGGCGGCTCACGAGCGGGCCGCCATGAGCCGGGGCACGTCCCTGCCGATCTCGACGAGGAACCAGGTGGGCAGCGCGGGCGCGCCGTCGGCGTCGTTGGCGATGACGAGCTGGGCGCATTCGAGGGAGATCTCGGCCAGCTCGACGAGCAGTGTCTTGGCGCGGAAGCCGAGGTCGCGGCCGCGGGCCGAGGCGCCGCGCTTGTCGGCGGGCAGCTCCTTGATCAGGCGGGCGCGGAAGGTCTCGGCCAGGAAGTAGAGCAGGTCGCGCTCCTCGGGACGGCGCGGCCAGGGCGCCTCGCCCTTGAGCACGGCGTCGAGGTCGTAGGCGTCGCGGACGGTCCTGACGTAGGCGCGGAAGGCGGAGGCGTGGGCGGTGGTGAGGGTGCCGAAGGCGAGCATCGCGAGGGTCTCGTCGCCGACGTCGTCGCCGTAGGAGGTGAGCACGTCGGAGAGCATGTGCCAGGCGCGCGGCGAGGAGAACGGCTCCTCGGTCTTGGGCGGCGGGCTCCACAGGTGGTCGGGGCGCT
This sequence comes from Nonomuraea sp. NPDC001684, assembly GCF_053596515.1. Classification (NCBI taxonomy): domain Bacteria; kingdom Bacillati; phylum Actinomycetota; class Actinomycetes; order Streptosporangiales; family Streptosporangiaceae; genus Nonomuraea; species Nonomuraea sp. NPDC001684. The sequence continues at coordinate 15,861 of NZ_JBSFGJ010000133.1, read as the reverse complement.
GGACGAGGTAGTCGACGATCCAGGGGTGGATCCCGCTGGACGCCGCCCACTTCAGCCAGTCGTCGGCCGAGGCGCGCAGGTGCACGTGGACCAGGCGGTTGATCAGGGCCGAGGCCATCGGGCGGGCCAGCGCGTTGTCGGTGGCCCGGTTGCCGGCGCCGATCACGACCGAGCCGGCGGGCAGCTCGTACGTGCCGATGCGGCGGTCGAGGATCAGCGAGTAGAACGCCTTCTGCACCTCGGGCGCGGAGGCGTTGAGCTCGTCGAGGAACAGGCAGTAGGGCTCGTCGCGGGCGATGGACTCCGGCGGCGCGAACCGGCTGCGCCCGCCGACCAGCTCGGGCACGCCGATCAGGTCTTCGGGGGCGAGCTGGGTGCCGAGCAGGGTCACGCAGTCGAGGCCGAGGGAGCCGGCGAACTCGCGTACCAGCGAGCTCTTGCCGATGCCGGGCGCGCCCCACAGGAAGACCGGGCGGACCACGGCGACGTGCAGCAGCACCTCCGGAAGCTGCGCCGGGGTGACGGTGACCGTTGCCTGCATGCGTCCAAGGGTGACGAACCGGGCGTGCCCGCGCATCACATTTAATCGTTTGCCCTGGTGGCGCCGCCCGGCCTACTGTCGGCGCCATGTGTTCCATGTTCTGCACCGTGTTCATCCGCATCCGCCACGGCCGGGCTCTGGCCCGCTAGCGGACGGCTGACACCGCGCGTCCGCCGGCGCGCCCAGGGCCCTTCGAGACCTGTTCATCTCGAGGACCCGAAAGGGCAGTGCTGTGGCGCAGAACTTCGCGCACGGAAACTATTCACACACCCAGAAGAACGTCAGGAACGGCGGCGGCGGTCGCACGCCCGCCGACCGGCTCAGGCGTGAGCTCTCGCAGAACTTCCTGGCCGACCGGCATGCCGTGGAGCTGATGATCAAGGCGGCGGCGCCGGAGGGGCTGGTGCTCGAACCCGGCTCCGGGCCGGGGGCGCTCACGCTGGCGCTGGCCGAGGCCGGTGCGCGGGTGATCGGCTACGAGCTCGATCCCCGGCTCGCCGGGCGGCTGGCCTCGCGTACGCGCGACGACCCGCGGATCGAGGTGGTCAGGGGTGACTTCACGGCCGCGCGGGCGCCGCGTGAGCCGTTCGCGGTCGTGGGCAACATCCCGTACTCGATCACGTCGAGGATCGTCGACTGGTGCCTGCGGGCGCGCGAGCTGACCTCGGCGACGCTGCTCACCCAGCGGGAGTACGCGCGCAAGCGCACCGGCGACTACGGCCGGTGGAGCCTGGTCACGGTGTCGTCGTGGCCGTGGTTCGACTGGCGGCTCGGCGACACGATCGGCAGGGAGAGCTTCCGTCCCGTGCCGTCGGTGGACTCGGCGATCCTGCGCGTGCGACGGCGGCCCGAACCGCTGGTGCGCGACCGCGGGAGCTACCTGGAGCTGGTCGAGCTGGGCTTCGGCGGGGTCGGCGGCTCGGTGCGCGCGTCCCTGCGCACGCGCTACCAGGGGGTGGACGCGGCGCTCGGCGAGGCGGGCGTGCCCCGCGACGCCGTCGTGGGGCACGTGCACCCGGACCAGTGGGTGAGCCTGTGGCGACGGCTAGAGCGCCGTTGAGGCGACCTTCGGCGGGACGGCGGCGACTCTGTCCTGGGCCGTCGACACGCGACGGGCCCAGGGCATCGCCAGCAGCAGCACCGGCAGCAGCACGATGGAGGCCCGTGACCAGTCGCGGTGGAGGTACCACCAGTCGTTGACGCTGAACTGCGTCATGTACAGGTAGCCGAAGGCGGCCCAGAAGGAGGTTCCGATGATGGCCGGCCAGGCCCACCTGGTCGGCCTGGCCACCAGGAACGGCATGAACCACAGCAGGTACTGGGCGCCGAGGCGGGGCGTCATGACCATGAAGATCAGCAGGATGGCCGTGGTCAGGTCGATCGGGTCGGCCCGCCGCCACAGCAGCAGGACGCCGACGACGCTGATGTAGATGAGCTTCGTGCCGAACGAGGCCAGCCCCGGCATCAGGGCCCAGTCGCCGCCGGTGAACCACGGGGTGTAGCCCCATTCGCCGACGATCGGGCGGATGTCCTGGATGGTACGGATGACGGCCGGGATCTCGTCGAGCGTGGTGCCCGCGAAGATCGGCGAGGTGACCAGGAAGAACACCGGGACGATGCCGGTCATGACGAGCGCGGCGATCCTGGCCCGCAGGTGGGGCAGGAGCAGCAGCATGCCGGGGATCAGCCAGATCGGCCAGCTCTTGGCGCACAGCGCGAGGCCCATGAGCAGCCCGGCCAGCATGGCGCGCCGCAGGTCGGCGCGGTCGTCGGAGCCGGGCATGAGGGCGCGGCGCAGCATGGCGACAGGGCGGCGCGCCACGGCGCCGAGGACGGCGGCGTCGATGGCCACGCCGGGACGGTCGGGTGCGCCGGGCCCGCGGGCCACCACGAACGCGGCCACGCCGAACACGAGCGCGACCGGCTCGACCTGGCCGTGGACGCTGGCGATGAGCACGGCCAGCGGGTTGAACGCGTACTGGAGGGCGCGCAGGGACGCCTTGGGGCCGCCGGCCAGCTTGCCGACCAGCGGGATCAGCACGATGTCGGCGACGACGGTGACCAGGCGGCCGGCGTACTCCCACGGGATGCCGAGCCACAGCAGGATGCCGTAGACGTAGGGGATGGTCGGCAGGAAGTGCCAGCCGCCCTCGCTGGCCAGCACCGGGTCCTTGCCCTGCAGCACCGCCTCGCCGGCGGGCTTGAAGCTCTCCATGAAGTCGACGGGTTGCCATGAGTCGATCGCGGAGGTGTACATGATCAGCACGCGGACGGCGATGCCGACGAGCACGGCGACGTAGAGGGGCGGACGCCAGTCGCGCCACTGCGCGACGAGGGCGAGGACGACACCGGTGACGAGGACGACCCCCGTGAGAACTGCGTAATCCATGGCGGCCCCTAGCCTGCCGTAACAATCTGAGTGCCGCCACCTGGGCTTCCAATTCTTATCCCCGACATGCGGACACGTAACGCGATAGAACATGACTGTCTGTGTTGAACTTTTTCCATGGGGGGATCGCAGGTCAACCAGGCACTGGTCAGGCTCTATTTCGAGGTGAGGGACGGGGTCCGTGACCCGGTCGCGGCCTGGGCGAAACTCACAGGCAACTCTCAGGTCTACCAGGCGCGGCGCGGGGAGCGGCGGGTCCCGCTGGACGACGCCACGGCGGCCGAGCTGGCGGCGGCGGCGATCGTGCACACGGCGTCGGAGCACGGCGCGGACCGGGTGGCGGCGCTGGCGACGTCGCCGCTGGCGGGCGTGGTGGACGGGCTGGGCGGCGCGCTGCTGACCGAGCATCCGTGCGCGTCGGAGCAGGTGCTCGGGCCGCGGTTCACGGGGCCGGGGGCGGAGGACTGGGCGCGGGCGGCGTACGTGCTGCTGTGGGGGGAGAACAACCGGCTGGCCCGGACGGCGGACACGCCCTGGGTGATCGCCGGGCGGTACAAGGGCCAGAAGGTGGTGGCGATCGGCACCCATCCGACCCGGTTGTCGGACGAGACGCTGGTCGTGCGGCCGGGCACGGACGGCGCGCTGGCGATGGCGATGGGGCACGTGCTGCTGAAGGAGTTCTTCCTGGACCGGCCGCCGTTCGCCGCGCACGCGATGGAGCGGACGGACCTGCCGTTCCTGGTGCGGCTGCGCGAGCGCGAGGACGCGTACGTGCCGGGCGGGCTGCTCGGCCGGGCCTGCGACCGGCTCAGCGTGTACGGCGGCGAGGCGGTGCAGGTGCTGCTGCCGCGCTTCGACTTCGGGCCGGGCGTGCTGCGGCGCGGCGTGCCGGTCGTCAGGGACGGCGGCGAGCTGGTGACCACGGTGTTCGACCTGCTGCTGGCCGCCTACGGCGTGGCCCGGGACGGACTGCCGGGGGTGTGGCCGCAGGGGTACGGGGACCGGGAGCCGTACACGCCGGGCTGGCAGGAGATCTACACCGGGGTGGCCGCCTCGCGGACCGTGAAGACGGCGCGGGAGCTGGGCGTGACGGCGGAGAAGACCGGCGGGCGATGCATGATCGTGCCGGGCCGGCTGGAGACGCCGCACGCCGACACCGCCTACCGGGCGATGCTGGCGCTGCTGGTGCTGACCGGGTGCGGCAGCGGGTGGGCGCAGCCGGCGGGCGGCGCGGGGATCCCCTTGGTGCCGTACCTGTGCCTGCACGCCTGCGGCGAGGACCGCGCCGACGTGGGCGCGCTGAGCTGGGCCCTGTGCGAGGGCCTGTTCGCGCGCCGCACGTCGCGGTCGGTGCTGCTGGAGGCGGTGCGCGACGGGTGGCCGATGGCTCCCTCGCCGCGCGTGCTGGCCATCCCCCGGCCGATCTACCCGCTGCCGCCGGAGGTCGACCTGCTCATCGGCCCCGACGAGCAGTGCGACCTCGCGCCGCCGGACGCGGGCCTGGTGGCCGAGGCGGTGGCCCGGCTGGCCGGGCGGACGTCCCGGGCGGACCCGGACGGCACGCCGGCGGACGGGCGCATGCGCCTGATGGTCGACCACGCCTGGATGCACGAGTACGGCGAGGCGCTGCCGACCTACCGTCCGCCGGGGTTGGGGGTGCCGCTCAAGCCCACCCAGCTCGTCCGGCCGTTCACAGGCCGTTGAGGTAGGCCCGGTGGCTCCTTGAGAACTCGAAGGCGTTGTACCTGTCCCAGTTGATCGACCAGGTCATCAGGCCGCGCAGGTTCGGGTAGACGCCGCGGGGCCGGTAGCTGCCGCAGTTGCTGCCCTTGGCCAGGCAGTCGAACGCCTTCTGGACCTCGGCGACGGTGGTGAACCCGTTGCCCGCGTTGGGCGAGGCGGGCAGGCCGATGGCCACCTGGTCCTGGCGCAGCGGCGGGAACACGTTGTTCGGGTTGCCCATGATCGGGAAGCCGGCCAGCAGCATGTCCGTCATGGCGACGTGGAAGTCGTGGCCGCCCATCGTGTGGTACTGGTTGTCCAGGCCGGTGATCGGGCCGGAGTTGTAGTCCTGCACGTGCAGCAGGGTCAGGTCGTCGCGCAGGGCGTGGATGACGGGCAGGTAGGAGGCGGCCCTGCTGTCGGCCGAGCCGTTCGGGCCGGGGCCGTAGAACTGGTAGCCGAGCTGCACGAAGAACGTCTCGGGCGCCATGGTGAGCACGAACTTGGCGCCGTAGCGGCTCTTGAGGGCGCGCAGCGCGGAGATCAGGTTGACGACGACGGGCGTGGTGGGGTTGGCCAGGTTCGTGTCGCCCTGGTTGAGGTAGAGGGAGTGGCCCTCGAAGTCCACGTCGAGGCCGTCCAGGCCGTACCTGTCGATGATGGCCGCGACCGACTCGACGAACTTGTCCCTGGCGGCCGTGGTGGTGAGCTGCACCTGGCCGTTCTGGCCGCCGATGGAGATGAGCACCTTCTTGCCCTGGGCCTGCTTGGCCTTGATGGCGGCGACGAAGTCCGCCTCGGGTTCGACGTTCGGGCACTCGGCGGCCGGGCACTGGCGGAAGCGGATGTCGCCGGAGGTCACCGAGGTGGGCTCGCCGAAGGCGAGGTTGATGACGTCCCATTCGGCGGGCACGTCGGCCATGCGGATGTAGCCGGAGCCGTTGGCGAAGGAGGCGTGCAGGTAGCCGACCAGGACGCGTTTGGGCAGTCCGCCTCCCCCGCCGCCGCCCGCGGTCGTGGTGCCGGTGGCCTCGGCGGTGTAGGGCGAGCAGTTGCCTGCGGCGTCGCAGGCGCGGACCTTGAAGCGGTAGGAGGTGGAGGCGGCCAGGCCGGTGGCGGTGTGGCTGGTGGCGGTCACGGCGACCGGGGCGCCGCCGTCGCGGGAGACCTCGTACCGGTCCACGCCGACGTTGTCGGTGGCGGCCGACCAGGTGGCGGTGAGCGAGCTGCTGGTCGCGCCGCCCACGGTCAGGTTGCCGGGGACGGTGGGAGCCTGGGTGTCGCCGCCGCCTCCGCCGCCGGGCGCGCCGTCCAGGACGACGTCGTCGGCGAGGTAGGCGCTCTGGCCGTACCAGGAGTTGAGGTAGACGGTCACGGACGTGGTGGCGGCGCCGGTGGTGAACGTGGTGCGCAGCTGCGTCCAGGCCGAGCCGGGCGAGCCCCACGTCTGGGGGTCGGTGCCGCCGGTGCCGGTCGCGCCGAGGAAGACGTAGCCGCCCTGCACCCAGGCCGACAGCGTGTACGACGACGACGGCTGCACCTTGATCTGCTGCTGGCAGCGGGCGAGGTCGGCCCCCGCCGGGGTGGCCTTGAGCGCCTTCGTCCCGCCGTGGACGGGCGAGGTGACGGCCGCGGCCCCGGCGGAGGAGCTGCAGGTCCAGCCAGTCAGCCCGTCCTCGAAGCCGGGGTTGACGGCGATGTTGGCCGCCAGGGCGGGGGTGGCGGTCAGGCCCGCCGTGCCGAGGGCGAGCACGACCGCCGCGACGGCGGTGCGCCACCTGAAGATGCCGCTCATCCGGTGAACCCCTTGAAGATGTTCGTGAACTCGTAGCTGGACTGGGAGATCCCGCTGCAGGTCGGGGAGACCTGGCCGTTGGGGCAGCCGCCGTTGTCGCGGGCGGCCGACCAGAAGCCGACGAATCCGATGTGGTTGCTGTTGGCCCAGGTCAGGAGCTTGCGGGCGTCGGCCTGGGTGGTGGTCATGCCGGTGTCGTTCTTGCCGATCATGGGGGTGACGCCGAGCGCGCGCCTGAGCTGGGCGTCGCTCCTGGCCGGCCAGACGCCCTTCATCTGGCCGAGCGTGGCCTGGGCGGCGGCGGTCATCGCGTCGCCCCAGTTGCCGGTGTAGCCGAAGTTCATCAGCATGGGGTTGACGATCACGTCGAGGCCCTTGGCGGCGGCGTCCTGGAGGATCTGCAACGAGAACGGGTCCACGCCGTAGTCCTGGCCCTGCACGCGCAGCGTGTAGCTGATCACCGTGCCGCGCTCGGTCTGGAGCTGCTTGAGCGCGGTGTTGACCTTGTTCGCGTCGATGCTCGCCTCGACGTCGACGTCCAGGTGGTTGGTGCCGACGGTGTCGAGCACCTTCTTGTAGGCGGCCAGCAGCGCCGCCGAGGTGCCGCAGGCGTGCTCCAGGTACGGTCCGACCGCGCCGCCGCTGGCCACGACCACCTGGCCGCCCTGGGCCTGGAGGGCCTTGACGTCGTTGACGATGCGGGTGTCGGCGAGCGGGATCGTGCCGCCCCAGGCCGGGTTGCAGCCGCTGCTGTCGCCGAGGACGAACGCCAGCGTGTAGTTCTTCACGCCGGTCGCGTTGGCCGCGCCCACCAGGGACGGGCTGGTCATCGTGATGTCGATGTAGGGGGCGTACCGGATGTCGCCGGCGGGCGGGACGGTGTCCTTGGTGGTGCGGCCGCTGACCGGGGGCGAGTAGGCCGAGCAGTTGCCGGCGGCGTCGCAGGCCCGCACGCGGAAGGCGTAGGAGGTGTCGGGGGTGAGGCCGGTCGCGGTGTGGCTGGTCGTGGGAACGGCGACGGGGGCGGCGTCGTCCCTGGAGACTTCGTAGCGGGCCACCGAGCCGGAGTCGTCGGTGGAGGGCGACCAGGTCACCGTCAGGGAGGTGCCGGTGGGGCCGCCGACGGCCACGCTGCCGGGGACGGTCGGCGCCTGCGTGTCGGGCGGGCCGCCGGGGCCGTCGAGGACGACGTCGTCGGCGGTGTAGGCGCTCTGGCCGTACCAGCCGCTGACGTACACGGTCACGGAGGTGGTGCCGGCGCCGGTGGTGAAGGAGGTCCTGAGCTGGCCCCACTGGTTGCCGGGGGCGCCCCACGTGCTGGCGTTGACGCCGGCGCCGGTCGCGCCGAGGAAGACGTAGGAGCCCTGGGCCCAGGCCGAGAGCTGGTAGGCGGTGCCGGGCTTGACCGTGACGGTCTGCTGGCAGCGGGCGAGGTCGGAGCCCTGCGGGGTGGCCTGGAGCGCCTGCGTGCCGCCGTGCGCGGGGGTGGTGACGGCCTGCGCGCCGGCCGGGCAGGTCCAGCCGCTCAGGCCGGACTCGAAGCCGGGGTTGGACAGGATGTTCGCGGCGGCGGCCGGGGTGGCGTGCAGGACGGTGAGTCCCAGTGCGGCCAGGGCCGTGGCCGCCAGTCCGCGCAGTCTCGTGCGGGGTCTCATGCGGGTCCTTTCGGGGGGTGCGGACCGCGCGCCGGTGCGGCCCGCCACAGGAGGGTGGCGGGCCGCCTCAGCGGGTCAGAAGCCAGCGGTGATCTTGGTGAACTCCCAGTTGTCCTGGGCGATGCCGCTGCAGTTCTCCGCGACACCGCCGCCGGGGCAGGGACGGTCGCGGTTGACCGACCAGAAGGCGAGCCTGGTCAGGCCGTGGGAGTTGGCGTAGTCGCGGATCTGGGTCCAGGTGCTCTGGTTGGTAAGCTCCTGCTGGTCGGACAGGCCGTTCATGCCGGAGATGCCCATGTGGGCGTACGCCTGGGCGTCGGTCCAGCCCTGGGCGGTCTTCAGGGCGTTCTTGAGCCCTTCGGCCGCGTTGACGGTGTTCTGGTACATGTTGGCGCCGCCGCCGAAGTCGAACGGCATGATCGTGTAGTTGTCGATCGGCACCGCCAGTTCCTTGGCGCGGTTGATCAGGCGGGTGCCGTAGTAGGTCGGGCCGGTGGTCGCGGTGCCGAAGGTGACGGCGATCTTGACGTTCGGGTTGGCCGCCTTGACGATCTTCAGGGCGTTCAGGATGCGGTCCTGGACGGTCAGGTTCTCGAACTCGTCGGTGTTCTCGATGTCGAAGTCCACCACGGCCGGGCCGACGGCGTTGATGACCTTCTGCACCGCGCCGGCGAACAGTTCGGGCGTGGAGCAGTTCGGGCCGAGCTTGTTGCCCTGCCAGCCGCCGAAGGACACCTGCACGCTGCCGCCGGCCGCCTTGATGGCCGAGATGGCCTGCGCGTCCTGGCCGCCGGTCAGCGGGCGCTGCCCGTCCCAGGCCGGGTTGCAGCCGTTGCTGGCCAGGATGAAGGCCATCGTGAACGACTTGATGCCGGTCGCGCTCATCACCGTGGTGGGAGAGGGCGGGTCGCCCCAGCCGGTGTAGAGGTAGGGCGCGCCGGGCATCTTGCCGCCGGTCGGGCAGCCGGTCGTGGTCGCCGAGACGTCACGCCCGGCCGACTCGCCCACCGAGTTGTACGCCTTGACGGTGTAGGTGTGGCTCTGGCAGGCGCTCAGCCCGGAGATCGTCGTGCTGGTCCCGGTGACCTCGGCCTTCTGGGTCGCGCCCTCGTAGACGCGGTACCCGGTCACCGTGCCGGAGGAGGCGCCCCACGACAGCGCGATGCTGGTGTCGGTCACGGTCGTGGTGACCGTGCCGGGCTGGCCGGGCGCGCCGGTGCCGCCGGGAGTGGTCACGCTGAGCGCGTTGCTGACGCCGGACAGGTTCCCCGCGGCGTCGCGGGCCCGGACGGTGTAGCTGTAGGTGGTCGAGGCCGTCAGCCCGTTGTCGGTGTACGTCGTGCCGGTCGCGGTGCCGACCTGGGTGCCGCCGCGGTAGACGTTGTAGCCGGTCACGCCGACGTTGTCGGTGGAGGCGTCCCAGGCCAGGCCGGCGCTGGTGGCGGTGACGGTGGTCGAGCGCAGGTTGCCGGGCACCGACGGCGGGGTGGGGTCGCCTCCGCCGCTGCCCTGCTTCCACAGCGCGGGCACGTTCGGCGGCTCCCAGCCGGGCTGGGAGGTGTGACCCTGGAGGGCCACGTAGTCCACGCCGTTGTAGGTGACGGCGGCGCCGGTGGCGTAGGCGGTCCACGGCGCCCAGGCAGCGGCCAGCTGCTGCTGGGCGGCGGCGCCGTAGGCGGTGGGTACGCCCGTGGCCAGGCCGGCCCCGGTGAGGGCGATGGCCAGGCCGGCCACCGAGCTGATCAGTCTGCTACGTAATCTCATGGCATTCCCTGAAGGTGCGGCTTGACGGTCTTGGAGAAGGACCAGTTGTTGCTGGCGTCCCAGTTGATGGACCAGGTCATCGCGCCCCGGATGTCCGGGTAGGCGCGCGGCGGTACGAAGGATCCGCAACTGGTGCGCTTGGCCAGGCAGTCGAGCGCCTGGTTGACGAGGGAGGGCGAGACGACGCCGCCGCCCGCGGCCCCGGGCCCGGCCGGCAGGCCCAGTGCCACCTGGTCGGGGCGCAGGCCGTTCTCCAGCTGGATGCAGGCCAGGGCGGTCATGAAGTTGACCGTCCCCTGCGAGTACGCCGCGGACTGGTCGCAGCCGAGCATGGAGCCCGAGTTGTAGTACTGCATGTTGACGACCGTGAGGATGTCCTTGATGTTCAGGGCGAGCTTGAAGTACTCCATCCCGGTCGACTGCATGTCGATGGTCTGCGGGGCCATCATGATGATCAGTCCGCTGCCGGCCTTCGCGCGCAGCGACCGCAGGGCCTGGCCCATGTAGGTGGCGTTGAGGCCGTTCTCCAGGTCGATGTCCACGCCGTCGAAGCCGTAGCTCTGCATCAGCGCGTACACCGTGTCGGCGAACTTCGTGGCGGCCGCGCCGCTGGAGACCTGCACGCGACCGGCCTCGCCGCCGACCGACAGGATGACCTTCTTGCCGCGCTGGTGCAGGGCCTGCACGTCGGCCTTGAACTGGGCGTCGGTGTAGCCGCCGAGCGCGGTGGAAAGGCCCGGGTCGACCGAGAAGACGACCTCGCCGGCGGTGGAGGTGGCCTCGCCGAAGGCGACGGCGACGACGTCGTACTCGTTGGGCACGGCCGACAGCTTGAGCTCGGTCGCGGCGTTGACGAAGTTGTGCCAGTAGCCGGTCAGGAAGTGCTTGGGCAGCGGGTCGGTGGTGCAGCCCGGGGTGGTGAAGGTCGCGGCGTCGCTGGGCGGGCCGTCGCCGGTGGCGTTCGACGCGGTGACCGTCAGCGAGTACGAGGTGCAGGCGGTCAGGCCGGTGAGGGTGTAGGAGGTGCCGGTGACGGTGGCCACCTGGGAGCCGTTGAGCCGGACCTGGTAGCCGGTGGCTCCGGCGACCGCCGGCCAGGTGGCCGTGGCGCCGGTCTGGGAGGTGCCGGTCACGGTGATCGGGCCGGCCTTGCCGGGCACGCCGGTGCCGCAGCCCGTGGTGGTCGCGGTCACGGCGTCGCCGGCGGCCGACTCGCCCGCCGAGTTGTACGCCTTGACGGTGTAGGTGTGGCTCTGACACGTCCCGAGGCCGGAGATCGTCGCCGTGGTGCCGGTGACGGTGGCCTTGACGGCGCTGCCTTCGTAGACGCGGTAGCCGGTCACCGTGCCCGTGGAGGCGCCCCAGGACAGGGCGATGCTGGTGTCGGTGCTGGTCGCGGTGGCCGTGCCGGGCTTGCCGGGGACCTCGACGGTCGTGCCGCCGCAGGAGGAGCCGTTCAGCGTGCAGCCGGTGATGCCGGGGAAGTTGCCGGGGGCGCCGTTGAAGCCGAAGCTCGTGCTCGCCCCGGCCGCCAGCGGTCCCGCCCAGCTCGGCGCGGTGAACGTGTAGTGCTGGCCGCTCCTGGTCAGGACCGCGTCCCAGGCGGACGGGATGGAGAACCCGGCCGGCACGTCGAACTGCACGTTCCAGGCCAGGGGGGCGGTGGTGCCGTTGACGACGGTGACCTTGCCCTCGAAGCCGGACCCCCAGTCGGCGACCTTGACGAAGGTCGCGGTGGCGGCGGCGGCGTGGGCGGGCAGGGCCAGGAGACTCAGTGCGAGGGTCGCGAGCGCTAAGAAGATCGCGCGAAATCTCACTGTCGATTTCCGTTCTTCTGGCGTGCCGTACGGCTTGCACCGGGGGGTGAGAGCGCAAGCCGTACGGCACGGGCCCGTGGAGGTGAGACACGGGCCTTTTCGGGGGGTGTCGGCGCAGGCCGGTGGAAAAGCAGGCGCGCGCGGAGCTTGCAGCGGCAGTCAGGGCCGGTGCGTCCGGCCGGGCCGCGTGACCGCTCCAGCGGCTGGGAAGAGGTGGGGGGTGTGCACGCCCGCAGCGCCGGGGGCGTGGCAGAAGGGGTCGTTCGGGTGGATGTCTCCGCAGCTCAGCAGCGAGTCATGCGGGCGGCGAGCGAGTCATGGGCCATCCGATCCATGATTTCTTTTAGGAAAGTTTCCTAAGAGTTGTCGCGATCGTAGCCTTGACACCCTGTGCTTACAAGACCCAATCACGTGACGGCCCGTGACGTGCCGAAACGCGGGGTGCCGGCGGCAACGGCAGCGCCCCCTCGCCCGGACCGGGGTCCGGGCGAGGGGGCGCGGTGGTCGGGTCAGGGCTGCTGGGTGATCTTGACGTCGTCCACGCCCGCCTCCACCAGGGAGGCCCCGGAGGCGTCGGCCGCGTCGATGAGGATGCGGACCGTCTGGCCCGCGTAGGCGGTCAGGTCGGCCGTCGCCACGGCCCAGGCGCCGTTGCGGTTCGTGGCCGCGCCGGCCTGCTGGAACACGGTGGTCGTGGTGCCGCCGACCACGCGGACCCGGAAGTAGTCCGCGCTGGAGGCATTGGAGCCGTGCGCCAGGTACCACGACAGCGACAGGCTCAGCGTGCCCGTCGAGGGCAGCGTGATCGGCGGCGACTGGATCGAGCTGACGCCGCCGTCGAGGTCGTAGTCACCGGCCGCGGCGCCCGCCAGGCGGCCGGTCACCAGGTCGTTCGTGCCGCTGACCGTGGTGCCGAGCTGCTTGGCGCCCGAGGAGGTGGTCGCCTCCGGGTCGCCGCGCTCCCACGCGCCCGTGGTGGCGGTGTCGGTGCCGGACGGGTTCGCCGTCCAGCCGGTCGCCGTCTCGAACGTGTCGGACCAGACCGTCACCGGCGGCGTGCCGGTGCCGCAGTACTGCGACTCCTTGCCGATGATCCGGTAGACGCAGTCGGAGTACTCCAGGAAGCGCAGCACGGCCTCCTTGTTGCGGGTGGTCTGCGGGACGATCTGCTCGTCCGGCGGGTAGAAGCCGGGGCTCGCGCCGACCGGGTACATCTCGAACGTGAAGCTGAAGATCTTGTACTGGCCCCACATCCAGTCGTCGATCGTGCCGTCGGTGATGTAGAGGTCGCTGGACTGCTCAGGCGTGTAGCCGTTGGTGCCGGCCATGTTCTGGCCGAGGGTGGCGTGCGCGTCCCGGTCGTCCTGGGTCAGGCCGGGGGCGGTGTCGTTGTAGGTGTAGCCGTAGGGCCACAGGACCAGCTCGCTGTAGGTGTGCCAGTCGAGGTTCGTCCTGATCTGCTGCACGCCGCCGACGACCCGGCTGCGCACCCAGTCGGCCGCCGCCTTGACCTCGGGGGCCGACTCGGCGCTCGCGCCGCGGTAGGTCTCGCTGGAGGTCGAGCCCGAGGAGCCGCCGCAGCAGCCCCACTGGTAGGCCCAGTTGCGGTTGAGGTCGGTGCCGACCGCCGAGGAGCCGGAGTTCGGCTGCCGGTTCTTGCGCCAGGAACGGTAGGTGCCGCTGGCGATGTCGTACTCGCCGCCGTCCGGGTTGAGGTCCGGCATGATCCAGATCTCACGGGTGTTGACCAGGTTCGTGATCCTGGCGTCGGTGCCGTAGTTGTCGGTCAGCAGGTGCATGATGTAGAGCGCCATCTCGACCGTGAGGTGCTCGCGGGCGTGCTGGTGGGCGGTGAACAGCACCTCGGGCTCGGCCTCGTCCGTGCCCACGTTGTCGCTGATCTTGACCAGGCGCATCGGCCGGCCCTCGTACGAGGTGCCGAACGTGCTCTGGCTCATGATCCCCGGATGGGCCGCGACCAGGGTGTTGATCTCGGCCGTCATCTCCGCGTAGTTGTGGTAGCCGGAGTCCGACGGCGGGAAGTCGAACGTCCCGACGGCGTCCGGCGGCGCCGGGCGCGGGGCCTCCGTCACCCGGTAGCCGAGCCGCCTGATGGCCGCGATCTCCGCTCCCGTGGCGGTGACCAGCACCGAGTCCGCCTGCACGTCCTCGATGGCGGCGCCCGTCGCCGCCACGGCGCTGCGCTGCCGCGCGTCGGCCGGGCCGGAGACCCGGTACTGCTTGTTCGCCGGTGGTTCCGCGCCGGCCCCGGCGCCGGTCATGCCGGTCAGGCTGACCATGCCCAGGACCGCCAGCAGGATGAGTAATCGGCGTTTCACCTCGTCCTCCTCGCCCGCGCGGGACTGGGGGGTTTGACCCGCGCCTGAACTGAGAGTGAAGACGATGGGTGCCCTAGGAAAGGCCCAATTTTCCGTCGAACCGGATCAGGGCCTCGTCCAGCGGTTTCCTGGCGAGGTCAGGCACCTCGGCGTCGGGGGCGGCGTACCCGACGGGGAACAGGATGTAGGGCCGCTCGTTGGCCGGGCGTTCGCAGATCTCGCTGAGGAAGGCCATCGGGTTGGGGGTGTGGGTGAGCGTGGACAGGCCCATGGCGTGCAGGGCGGTGATGAACAGGCCGCAGGCGATGCCCACGCTCTCGTTGACGTAGTAGTGCTTGACCTTGCGGCCGCCGGGGCGCACGCCGTACTTCTCGGCGAAGCACACCACCAGCCACGGCACGACCTCCAGGTAGCCCTTGTCGGAGGTCGTCTCCAGCGGGGCCAGCGCCTCGCGCCACTCCTGCGGCAGCCTGCCGCCCTCGTAGTTGCGGCGTTCCTCTTCCTCGGCGGCCTCGCGGATGCGCCGCTTGACCTCCGGGTCGCCGATCACCACGAACTTCCACGGCTGCTGGTGCGCGCCCGACGGCGCGGTGTTGGCCGCCCGCACGGCCAGCTCGACGCACCGGTACGGCACCGGCTCGTCGCTGAAGAAGCGCACGCTGCGCCGCCGGTCGGCCAGCGCGTGGAACTCCTCCCCGCGCTTGATCATCTCGTCGGCGTCGTAACGTTCGGGCCGGTAGGGGACGAACGGAAACTGGTGCTCCATAAGATCCGCAGTCTCGGCACGACCGGCGGGTCTGACAACACCGCGCGCCGTATGCTGCCGATCTGACAGCCGAATCGGCTTTTGGGAGGCGAATATGCCGGCACGTCGCCGCGGGCTCGACGATCTGGACCTGCGCGTCCTGCGCCTGGTCGCCGACCGGCCGCGCAGCGGGCTGCTGGAGATCGCCCGGCTGCTCGGGGTGGCGCGGGGGACCGTACAGGCCAGGCTGGACCGGATGGCCGCGGACGGCGTGATCATCGACTACGGCCCGAACCTGTCCCCCGCCGCCCTCGGCTACCCGGTGCAGGCGTTCACCACCCTGGAGGTCGAGCAGGCCGCCCGCGAGCACATCTCCAGAACCCTGGAGTCCATCCCCGAGCTGCTCGAAGCCTGCATCGTGACCGGTCCTGGCGACGTCTGGTGCCGCGTCGCGGGCCGCGACAACGAGCACGTCCAGCGGGTGATCGACCGGATGCTGACGATCCCCGGCGTGCGCCGGAGCAGCACCGTCATCGCGCTGTCGACCGTCGTGCCGCACCGGGTGCTGCCGCTGGCGGCGGCTGACAGGGCTGACAGGTAGGTGCCAGGCCGCTGCCAGCGCCCTCCGCGACCGTAGGGGCATGACATACGCGATCGAAGCGGAAGGGCTCGTCAAGCGGTACGGCGACAAGACCGCGCTGGACGGCGTCGGCCTGCGGGTCAGGACCGGCACCGTGCTCGGCGTGCTCGGCCCCAACGGCGCGGGCAAGACCACCGCCGTCCGCATCCTGGCCACCCTCGCCGCCCCCGACGCCGGCCACGCCACGGTCGGCGGGCACGACGTCGTCACCCAGGCCCGCCGGGTCCGCGAGCTGATCGGCCTGACCGGCCAGTACGCCTCGGTCGACGAGAAGCTGACCGGCACCCAGAACCTCGTGCTCGTCGGCCGCCTGCTCGGCCTGTCCAGGGCGGCCGCCAGGGCCAGGGCCGCCGAGCTGCTGGCCAGGTTCGGCCTGGAGGAGGCGGCGGGCCGGCCGGCGGCCGGCTACTCGGGCGGCATGCGCCGCCGGCTGGACCTGGCGGTCAGCCTGGTC
>NZ_JBSFGJ010000132.1:0-21375 GCF_053596515.1 Nonomuraea sp. NPDC001684 | reverse complement strand
GTGCTGGGCCATGCCGAGCTGGCCCGCCACCTGCGAACCCCCATCTGCCTGGACGAGTCGATCACCTCCGCCCGGGCCGCGGCCGACGCGATCAGACTGGGCGCGTGCCGTGTCGTCAACATCAAGGCCGGCCGGGTGGGCGGCTACCTCGAGGCCCGGCGCGTGCACGACCTCTGCCAAGCCCACGACGTCCCGGTCTGGTGCGGCGGCATGGTCGAGACCGGCCTGGGCCGCGCGGCGAACGCCGCCCTGGCCGCCCTGCCCGGCATGCGGCTACCAGGCGACATCTCCGCCTCGTCGCGCTTCTACCACCAGGACATCACCCCACCCCTCGAACTCAGCGACGGCTACATGTCAGTCCCAGAAGGCCCGGGCCTGGGTGTCTCCCCCGACCCCGAAGCCCTCGCCGCAGCAACAGTTCACACCGAGTGGCTACCTCTGTAGGAGGCCGCTGAAGAATCGGCGTATCGTCTGTCATGATTTATGCCGATATGCGATGATTTCTGGGTGCGGGGTGTGGAGCGTGCAGACCGGGAGCTTCTCGACGCCGCCGCGCTGGTGGGTCGTCTGGTGCCCCAGGGCAGCATGTTCGCGTTTCTGGCCGCCCCCGGGTCCCGGCCGGCCCGGACACACCCCACCGGCCTACCCGCGCATTCCATCGACCACCGAGCACCCGGACCACCCGCCAACCTCGGGCTGAGCAGACCGATGAAACGCTGATGTTCAGCGTCCTCATAGACAGCGGCGACCGCTTCCGCCCATCCCGCAGTGACCCCGAAGCCCCGTATAAATGGTGCTGCCGCACCAGATCGAGCAGGCCGATAGTGCTGTGGAACAAGATCGGGCCAACCGGCCGTGGCTAGAGTCACGGCTGTGGGGCACCCGGAGCAGCCGGAAGCATCCGTCGTGGTGGACGGACCGTCGATCACGCTGGCCCGGATCCTGGAGGACGCCGGCCACACCCTGCTCCGCCCGGCGTTCGACGGCCAGGACCTCGACCGGATCGTCGACGGCTTGGTGATCTTCGACCCGGCCGACCAGGTCGCCTGGTCGCGGCGCCCCCTGGTTCTTGCCGTCGGGGTCCAGGCTGGTGCGCAGCTCACCGCCCTCAGCGAGCGGGTGGCACGCCAGGGCGGCGCGCTCATCGTCCACGAGAGCGTCGTCGCCTCGCTGACCGGCCCGCGGACCGTCGTGCCGGTGCTCGCGCTTGGCAACGAGAACTCCTGGATCCAGCTCGCCGCGACCCTCGCGCCGCTGGTGAACGGCTCGTCCGGCCCCGCGGTCGCGGCGCCGCTCAGTGGCGTCCCGACCGGCGACCTGTTCGCCCTGGCGAACGCCATCGCCGAGATCCTCGACGCGCCGGTCACGGTCGAGGACCGGGACTCCCGGGTGCTCGCCTTCTCGATCCGGCAGGAGGAGGCGGACCCGTCGCGCATCGGCGCGATCCTCAACCGCCAGGTCACGCCCTGGGCCACGCAGGATCTCACCGAGCGCGGCATCTTCCGCCAGTTGTACCGCACCCAGGAGCCGCTCTTCGTCGATCCGCCCGAGAGCGGGTACGGCGGTTTCACGATGCCCCGCGTCGTGCTGGGCATCCGGGCCGACGACGAGATCCTGGGCTCAGTGTGGGCCGCGGTCCCCGGTCCGCTCTCGGACGAGCGGATGCAGGCTTTCCGCGAGCTGCAGGGCACGGTCGCCGTGCACCTGCTGAGCCACCGCGCGAACGCCAACGTGGAGCGCCGAATGCGTTCGGACCTCACCGCCCAGGTCCTGGCCGGCGGCCCGGAGGCGGAGGAGGTCGCGGCCCGGCTGGGCCTGCCCCACCGCCCGATGCTGGTGCTCGCGGTCGCGCTCCCGGACGGCGAGGAGGAGCCCGCACGCCTGCGTGGCGACCGCGCGGCCGAGCTGCTGCGCATCGGTGACGCGTTCGACATGCACCTCGGCACCGTCCAGCCGGGCGCCTCCGCGGCGCTGGTCGGCGACATCGTGTACGGGATCGTTCCGCTGCCCCCGGCCGCCGACCCGCACTCGGACCGCGGTCAGCGGATGGCGAAGGACTTCCTCGCCCGGGTAGGGCGGCGGTCCGCCGCGGTGATCGGGGTCAGCGC
Source organism: Nonomuraea sp. NPDC001684 (assembly GCF_053596515.1). Lineage (NCBI taxonomy): Bacteria > Bacillati > Actinomycetota > Actinomycetes > Streptosporangiales > Streptosporangiaceae > Nonomuraea > Nonomuraea sp. NPDC001684. Next base: position 19,267 of record NZ_JBSFGJ010000132.1, on the reverse strand, counting down.
CGTCGCGCCCGACGCCTACGCCCTCCCGCGGGCCCGGGAGGAGGCCGACCGCGCGCTGCGGCTGGCCCGCAGCGCGCAGCTGGGCGACCGCGTCTGCTCGACGGTCGAGCACGCGTACGAGCTGCTCATGATGGAGATGGCCGACCTGGTGTCGGCGCGGGGGATGGGCCTCAGCGGGCCGCTCGCCCGCCTCGTCGAGCAGGACGAGCGCCACGGGTACCTGGTGCCGACACTGCGCGCGTGGCTGGACCACTTCGGCGACAACATCGCCGCGTCGGCGTCGCTGCACGTCCACCCCAACACGTTCCGCTACCGCCTGAAGCGGGTCGCGGAGGTCTCCGGGATAAGCCTGGACAACCACGACGAGCGGCTGTCGCTGATGCTCCAGTTCCGGCTCTTCATGCGCTCCTGACCGGCAGCCTCGTCGCGCGGCGCTACCCGGCGCCCGCAATTTCGTGCCGCGACACCAGCGCCGCCGCCCCCGGACTTGTGACGATCAGCGGTGTCCGGCATCCAGGCAACCGACGAGAGGACCGGTGTGAACCGCTATCTGACTGTCGACGACATCCGGCGGATCGACGTACCCAAGCAACCGGCGATCAGCCCGGACGGCAGCGCGGTCGCCTACGTCGTCCAGACCGACGACCTCGACGCGGACCGCGTCGAGCAGACCCTGTGGCTGGTGCCCACCGGTGGCGGGAACCCGCGCCGCCTGACCGACGGCGTCGGCGACTGCGCCCCGGCCTGGTCGCCGGACGGCCGGCTGCTCGCCTTCCTGCGCACCACCGACGGCCGGCCCCAGATCTGGCTGCTCGACGTCGGGACGTCCGAGGCGCGGCAGCTCACCCGCCGGCCCGGCGGAGCGGGCGCCCCGGCGTTCAGCCCGGACGGCTCGCGGCTGCTGTTCACCGCGCCGGCCGATCCCCCGGAGTCCGAGGGCACGTGGGCGTGGGGCGCGCCGGTCGTGAGCCGTCGCCTCGACTACTACGCCGACGGCGCCGGCGTGCTGAGCGCCCCGCGGCAGCACATCCACGTCGCCGACGTCGGCACGGGCGGATGCGAGCAGATCACCGCCGGCGAGTGGAGCGCATCCGGGGCGGCCTGGTCGGCGGACGGCACCCGGATCGCCTTCTCCGCCGCCCTGTCCGCGGACGCCGACCTCACCCGGCAATCCGCCGCGTACACCATCGACTTAGGCGACCCCGGACGGGTCCCGCGGCCGGCGGGCCCGGAATCCGGCAGCGCCGGGCCGCTCGCCTGGACGGGCGACGGCACCCGGCTGCTGGTCTGCGGCCACCCGGAGGGGCCCGCGCGCTTTACCGGCCTGCTCCTCGTCGATCCGGCGGACGGCACGGTCCGGCACCTCACCGAGCAGATGGACCGGCAGGTCATGTACGGCGCGCCCGGTTATCCCGGCTCGACGCCGCGCGTGGTGCCGCAGCTCGGGACGGTCCTGTTCTGCGTGCGCGAGGGCGGCTACGTCGTGCCGTACACCATGCCCGAGACCGGCGGCACCCCCACCGCGCTGCTCGCGGCGCCCGACCAGAACGTCTCGAGCCTGAGCGTGGCCGGCACACTGGTCGCGTTCCTCGGCAACGGGCCGGACACGTTCGGCGAGATCTACGTCCTGGACCTCACGACCGGCACGTCGACCCAGCTGACCAACCATCGCGAGCGGCTCGGCGACCGGCGTCCGGCCCCGCGCGCCGAGCGTACGTTCACCATCTCCGACGGGACGGCCGTCACCGGATGGGTCATGCGCGACCCCGACGCCACCGGCCCGCAGCCGCTGCTGCTGGACATCCACGGCGGCCCGCACAACGCCTGGAACGGCGCCGCGGAGGCCGTGCACCTCTACCACCACGAGCTCGTCGCGCGAGGCTGGACCGTACTGCTGCTCAACCCGCGGGGAAGCGACGGCTACGGCGAGGAGTTCGCCCGCGCCGTGAGTGGCCGGTGGGGAACCTCGGACACCGCGGACTTCCTCGAGCCCCTCGAAGAGCTCGTCGCCGAGGGGCTCGTCGACAACGACCGCATCGCGGTGACCGGTTACAGCTATGGCGGCTACATGACCTGCTACCTCACCAGCCGCAGCGACCGGTTCGCCGCGGCCGTCGGCGGGGGCGTCATCAGCGATCTGCGCAGCGCCGCCGGCACGACCGACAACCGGCGCGCCCTGTCGACCAGCGAGTGGGGCGGCGCGTTCTGGGCGGACGCCGAGAACTACGCGGCGATGTCGCCCATTACCCACGTGGCCGACGTACGCACTCCCACGCTGCTCCTGCACGGCGGTGCGGACGTCCGCTGCCCGCTCGACCAGGCCAGGCAGTGGCACACGGCGCTGCGCGAGCTCGGCGTGCAGACCGAGATCGTGATCTACCCGGAGGCGTCGCACAACATGCTGTTCAACAGCCCGCCCCGGTTCCGGCGCGACTACAACGCCCGGGTCGTGGACTGGGTGACAAGGTACGCCGGCTGATGCGCGTCTCGGAGATTCTGGCGGTGCCCGGCATCGGCACCTACAGCAACGACGACCAGGCGGCGATCAAGGCCGGGGCGGTACGCGACGGCTACTTCTACGACGGCCCCGCGCTCACCCCGGGCTACCGCGCGATCCGCCAGCCCAGCGAGTCGCTGCAGATTCTGCTCGTCCTCGACGACGACCGCGTGGCCACCGGGGCCGGGGTGTCGGTGCAGTACGCCGGCGGCTCCGGACGCGAGCCCGTCCTGCTGGCGGAGGCGGCCCGCGACCGCTGGCTGCCGGTGCTGCGCGACGTCCTGCTGGACGCGGCCGTGGACTCGTTCCGGGAGACCTCCGCCCTGATCGCGCCGCTCGGGCTGCCACGAGCGGTCGCGTACGGGGTCAGCCAGGCCCTGCTCGATGCGGCCGCGAACGCCACCCGGCGCACGATGGCCGAGGTGGTCGCCGCCGAGTACGGCGGCGCCGATCCGATCGGTCCAGTCCCGCTGCTCGCCCAGTCCGGCGAGGACCGGCGGGGCGCGGTCGACCGGATGGTGCTGCGCCGGGTCGAGAGCCTGCCGCACGGGCTGATCAACAACGCCGATCTGCTCGTCGGGCCCGGCGGCCACCTGCTGCTGGACTATGTCGGCTGGGTACGCGACCGGGTGCTGGCGCGGCGCCCGGACGACGACTACCAGCCGGTGATCCACATCGACTGCTACGGCACCCTCGGCGATGTCTTCCCCTCCACGGCCGAGGTGGCCGGCTTCCTCGCCCGGCTGGCCGAGAAGTGCGCGCCGTTCCCGCTGCGCGTCGAGCAGCCGATGCGCGCGGCGTCGCGGGAGGCCCAGATCGACGTCCTCCTGCGCCTGCGCGAACACGAAACCGGCGTCCAGATCGTCGCCGACGAGTGGTGCAACACCCACGAGGACGTGCTGGCCTTCCTCGACGCGAGGGCGGCCGACATGATCCAGATCAAGATGCCCGACGTCGGCAGCCTCGACGACGCCGTGCGGTCCGTTCTCGCCTGCCGGGCCGCGGGCGTCGCGGCGTACCTCGGAGGGTCGTGCACCGAGACCGACCTGTCGGCCCGCATCGCCACCCACGTCGCGATGGGCGCGGGCGCGGACGTGCTGCTGGCCCGGCCCGGCATGGGCGTCGACGAGGCAGTGATGGTGACCAGGAACGAGATGGCACGCACCCACGCGGTCATCGAGCACAGGAGCAGACGTGACGGGACTCAGTGACATCAGGATCATCGCCGTCGAGCAGTACGGCGCCGGCCCATTCGGATCGTTGCACCTCGCCGAGCTCGGCGCCGACGTGATCAAGATCGAGGACGCGCGTACGGGCGGCGACATCGGGCGGCATGTCCCGCCGTTCGCCGAGGACGACGACAGCCTCTTCTTCCAGAGCTTCAACCGGAACAAGCGCAGCATCTGCCTCGACCTCTCGGTTCCGGCCGGTGTGGCGGTGCTGCACCGCCTCGTCGAGGGCGCCGACGCGCTCATGTACAACCTGCGCGGGGACGTGCCGGACAAGCTCGGCCTCCGGTACGCCGACCTGAGCCACCTCAATCCGCGGCTGGTGGTCTGCTCGCTGTCCGGTTACGGGATGACCGGGCCGCGGCGGGCGGAGCCGGCGTACGACTACGTCGTCCAGGGTCTCGCCGCGTGGATGGACCTGACCGGCGACCCGGCCGGACCGCCGACCAAGAGCGGCCTTTCGCTGGTCGACTACTGCGGCGGAGTCGTCGCGGCGATGTCGTTGCTGGCTGGGGTCCACGTCGCCCGGCGCGACGGCGTCGGCGGCGAGTGCGACGTCAGCCTCTTCGACACGGCGATGGCGATGCTCTCCTACCCGGCGACCTGGTTCCTCACCCGGGGGCACGAGACTCGCCGCAAGACCCGGTCGGCGCACCCCTCGGTAGTGCCGTTCGGCGCCTACCCCACCGCGGACGGCTGGTTGATGCTCGCCTGCGTCAAGCCGGTGTTCTTCGAGCGCCTGACCAAGGTGCTGGACGTCGCCGAGGTCGCCGCCGATCCCCGGTTCGCGACGCTCGCCGGCCGCCAGGCGCACCAGGCCGAGTTGGACGCGGTGCTGGACTCCGCCCTGTCCCGGCACGGCACCGACCACTGGGTCGGCCTGCTGTCGGCGGCGGGCGTGCCGTGCGGCCCGGTCAACGGGCTGCGCGAGGCCTTCGAGGAGCCGCAGGCCGCGCAGCGCGGCCTGGTCGTCGACACCGACCACCCCAGCTTCGGTACGGTACGGCACGTGCGCACGGCGGGACGCGCCTGGTGGGAGAACCCGGCGCCGGACCGCGCGCCGGGCCTCGGCGAGCACCGCGAGCAGATCCTGCGGGAGGAACTCGGCATGAGCGCCGCGGAACTGGCCGATCTTGCACGGGGCGGCGCTTTCGGCGGTGAACGGTGAGCGGCGCTCCCGCCGCCGTGGTGGCGCTCGCCGCCCGGCTGAACGCGTTCACCCAGCTGATCGAGGACGGCAACGGCATCGCGGCCGAGAAGAACGGCCCGATGGCGGACTGGACCATCGCGGTCAAGGACAACATCGACGTCGCCGGGACGGTGCGCACCGACGGGCTCCGCGCCCCGCATCCGCCCGCGGCGGCGATCGACGCGGAGGTGGTGCGCCGGCTGCGGGCCGCCGGCGCGCGGATCGTCGCCAAGGCGAACCTCGAGGAGATCAGCTTCGGGGCGACCACGCAGAACGACACGTGGGGTGCCTGCCGCAACCCGTGGGACCAGGACCGGATCCCCGGCGGCTCGAGCGGCGGGTCGGCCGTCGCGGTCGCCGCGGGCCTGGTCCGGCTCGCGATCGGCACGGACACCGGCGGCTCGCTGCGCAACCCGGCCGCGTTCTGCGGGGTGACCACGCTGCGCCCGAGCCACGGGCTGGTGCCGACGCTGGGAGTGACGCCGCTGAGCCCCAGCATGGACGTCGTCGGGCCGCTCGCGCGTAGTGCGGCCGAGGCCCGCATCGCCCTGGAGGTCATGGCCGGTACGGGCTCGCGGCCCCTTCCGCCGCGGGACCTGTCCAGCTTGACCGTGGCCGTACCCGAGCAGTACTTCCTCGACGACCTGGAGCCCGCGGTCGCCGCCGGCTTCCGCGACCTGCTCGACCTGCTGGGCGCGCACGGCACGAAGATCCGGCGGGTGGCCCTGCGCGACGTCGATCGGGTGCACCAGGCGATGGCCGCGCTGCAGAACTCCGAGGCGATCCGCCACCTCCGGCCGTACTGGCACGACGCCCGCGTCTGCGCCGGGATCAAGGGGCGGATCGAGGCGGGCCGCCGGGTCACCACTGAGGAGATCGAGAGCGCGCTCGAGGTGGCCTTCGTCTGGCGGGCCCGGGTCGACGAGGTGCTCGCCGAGGCCGACGTCATCGCCGTGCCGGCCACGCCCTTCGTCGCGCCCGTTGCCGGGGACGGCGATCTCACCCTCGTCAGCCGGCGGATCAACCAGCTCACCGGCTGCTGGTCGATCACCGGCCTGCCCGTCCTCGGCCTGCCGGTGTCGCCCTCGCCGGCCGGGCTGCCGGTCGGCGCACAGCTGGTCGGCCGGCGCGGCGCCGACCGGGCCCTGCTCATGGTGGGCGAAGCCGTGCAGGCGGTCAGCGACTGGCATCGCCGCCGCCCGCCCGGCGCACTACCCGACGACGCCTGGTAGGGCCGCGGCGACGTGCGCCTCCAGCAAGGGCAGAGGCAGCTGCCCCGCGCCGAGCACCACGTCGTGGAACCGGGCCAGGTCGAAGCCGGCACCCTGCCGGCGCTCCGCCTCCCGCCGGATCCGCACGATCTCGAGCCGGCCGACCAAGTAGGCCAGGGCCTGGCCCGGCGTCACGATGTACCGGTCGACCTCCGCGTCGATGTGCCCCGGGCTCAGCGGGGAGTGCTCGGCCAGGTAGCGCTTGGCCCGCTGCCGGCTCCAGCCCTTGGCGTGCAGGCCGGTGTCGATGACCAGGCGGCAGGCCCGCAGCGAGTCGAACGACAGCATGCCCAGCCGGTCCAGCGGGCTGCTGTAGAGGCCCATCTCGTCGGCGAGCCGTTCGGCGTATAGCCCCCAGCCTTCGAGGAAGCCGGTGACCGTGGTGGTGCGGCGGAACTCCGACAGCTCGGTGAGCTCGGCGGCGAGGCCCATCTGCAGATGGTGCCCGGGAACGCCCTCGTGGAAGGCGAGGGCCTCAACCTCGTACCGGGCCCAGGCGCGCGGATCGGAGACGTTGATGACGAACGTCCCGCCCCGCGAGCCGTCCTTCGGCGCAAGCATGTACTGGCCGAGCGATCCGCTCGTCGCCGCCTCGACCGCGCACGCGGCGCGCGGCAGCCGCCCGAACCAGTCCGGGGCGCGGTCGGTCGCCCGGGCCAGGGCGACCTCCGCGGCGCGTACGAGGCCGGCGGCGTCGTCGAAGTGCAGGGCCGGGTCGTCGCGCATCCTGGCCATGACGGCGGGCACGTCCGAGGTGCCGAAGACCTCCCGGCCGAGGGCGGCGTACTCCTCGTCCAGGGCCGCGACCTGGGCGAGCCCGATCTCGTGGATGCGGTCAGGGTGGAGGTCGGTGGTGGTGTGCGAGCGGACCAGGGTGGCGTAGACGCGATCGCCGTCGTCGAGCCAGCACAGCCCGCACCGCTCGTCGGGCCGCGCTGACGGCGCGACCTCCCATGTCAACGCGTTGGCATAGTCGGCCAGCGCGGGGCGCACCACCTCGCCGACCACCGCGCGCAGGTGATCCGTGCGCGCGGCGCGGTCGACGGCCAGCAGCGGGTCGTCCTCGAGCGGGATGTCCAGCCACTTCCGCACCCTGTCCACGGTGTCCGCCACGGCGAAGGCGACCGGGGTACGGCCGGCCGCGCGGCCCGCAGCGAGACGCTCCAGCCTGTCGCGCAGATTGCGCGCGAAGCCGCGGTACTTCATCGGCAGGGCGCCGGCCACCTTGGCGGACGGGAGCGCCAGCTTGGCGACCCGGCCCGGGAACTGGGTCACCGGCCCGAAGAGCGGGTCGACGTCGAGCTCGGCGAACCGGTGTTCGAGCACGTCGGCTCTGGTCGCGGCCTGCCAGGCGAGGACCGCGCCGTCGAGCGAGACGGGTGTGCCGTCCGGCGTACGGACGAGCGCGGCGGCGGCATGTGCCACCTCGCGCAGCTCGCCGAGCTCGGCCGCCTCGGCCGTCGCGCTGACGTCCTCGAAGTGCCCTGCCACCGAGTACTCACCGATCAGGTGCGCCCAGGTGGGCGCCGTGCGGTACCGGAGCTCCTGGTACCGCTTGCCGAGGCTTTCGACGTCCACCAACCCGAACCCCTCCGTCATTTGATCCACGTTTCACCTAGTCGGGTACGGTCTGACGGACGACGTTAAAGTGAGGGGCGACCGTGGGGCTTGGGTCTGGCCACGATCGAGCACGGGCACCTTTGTGGGCTTGTACAAGAATCGCTGCCGCGCTGTGGCTTCAATCGTGGGTTACATCACCCAGCGCCGAGCTGGCTCGTCCCGCCGGCCGCAGAGGAAGTCACGCGCCAATGGTCCGAAATCGCCCTTTTCGTGTCTCGATTTCCGTATTGTGCTCGACGGTCGCGCTGGCTGCCTGCTCCAACGGTGGGAGCACCGGTAGCTCGTCCGGCGACGACTATGCCGACGGCGGCTCGCTCACCATCGCGATCGACAGCGACCCCGGTGCGCTCGACCCGCAGCGCTCGGTCAACGGCGTCAACAAGATGATGGCCGTCTTCGCCTACGACACGCCCGTCAAGCTGCTGGACTCCGGCGAGGTGGCGCCCAGCGTCGTCAAGTCGTGGACCGGCGAGGGAACCTCCTACACGCTGACCGTCCGCGAGGGCGTCACCTGCTCGGACGGCTCGCCGATGGACGCGCAGACGGTGGCCGACAACATCAACTACGTGGCCGCCGAGGGCAACGGCTCACCCATGCGCGGCGCCGCCGTTCCTGCCGGCGCCACGGCAACGGCCGACAAGGCCGCCGGCACCGTCGCGGTCAAGCTCAAGGAGGGCGCGCCCTTCTTCTTGCAGAACCTGGCCGAGCTGCCGCTGGTCTGCTCGAGCGCCATCAAGAGCCGCGACTCCCTTAAGGCCGCCTCCGCCGGCTCCGGTCCGTTCGTCCTCTCCAGCGTGCAGGCCGGCAACCAGTACACGTACACCCGCCGCGACGGGTACGCCTGGGGGCCGAACGGCGCCTCGACCGCCGAGAAGGGCATGCCGGCGAAGGTGACCTTCAAGCTCGTGACGAGCGTGACCACGACGGCCAACCTCCTGCTGAGCAAGGGCGTCAACATCTCGCACCTCTCCGGTGCCGACACCCAGCGGCTCAAGGCCGCCAAGGTGTTCTCGGACGGCGGCAGCATCATCGACGACGAGCTCACCTTCAACCAGGCCGCCGGTCTGCCGACCGCCGACGTCAACGTCCGGCGCGCGCTCGTCGGCGCTCTCAACATGAAGGAACTGGCCCAGGTCGCCACCAGCGGCCTCGGACAGGAGGCCAACGGGCTGCTGACCGACCCGAAGATCTGCAGCGGTGACACCGTCACCCCGAACAAGCCGGCGTACGACGCGGCCGCCGCGGCGGCGCTGCTCGACCGGGCCGGCTGGACGGCCGCCGGCGGCGGAGCCCGGGCCAAGGACGGCAAGCCGCTCGAGGTCGCGTTCGTCTACGACAACGAGGACACCACGACCGCGGCGGCGGCCGAGTACATCGGCCAGAAGTGGACGGCGCTCGGCGTCAAGGTGGACCTCAAGGGGCAGTCGTTCGCCGCGCGGTCCGATGTCGTCTTCGGCGGCAAGGGCCCGTGGACCGCGACCCTCATCGGCCTCGGCGTGTCCAACCCGGCCACGCTCGTGCCGTTCTTCTCCGGTGCCACCCCGTCGAATGGCGGCATCAACTACGGCTCGATGCACAACGACGTCTTCGACAGCTCGATCAAGGCGGCGCAGGCGAAGTCCGGCACCGGCGGCTGCGCCGACTGGAACGCGGGCGAGGGCGCCCTGATCAAGGACGCGGACATCACCCCGATCGCCGTCTCGCCCTACCTCTACTGGGGCAACGGGGCCAAGTTCGACGTCGTCGCCCGCGTGCTGGAGCCCACCTCGCTCCGGGTTCTGCGCTAGGTACGGCGGGGAGGATGGGAGGTTCTGTGAAGTCGTCGCTGCGCGCCAGGCACCCGTGGCCGGTCTTCCTGATCCGGCGGCTGGGGAGGTTCGTCGTCTCGCTGGCGGTCGTCGTCACCGCATCGTTCGCCATGGTCCACGCGCTGCCGGGCGACCCGGTACGCGGAGCCCTGGGCCTGATGGCGCCGCCGGAGACCATCGCGGCCACCCGGGAGCGTCTCGGGCTCAACGACCCGCTGTGGCGACAGTACCTGGACTATCTCTGGAACCTGCTCCACCTCGACCTCGGTACGTCCCTGGACACCCAGACGCCGGTGCGGGAGAAGATGGCACAGCTGGTGCCCGCGACCCTCCAGCTCGGCCTGACCGCGTTCGTGGTCTGCCTCGCGGTGGCGATACCGGTGGGCCTGCTCCTCGGTATCGCCACCCGGGACGGCCGGGGCCGCGGCCTGCACTTCGGCTTCGGCGGCGTGACCGGGCTCGCGCTCTCCGTGCCGGACTACCTGGTGTCGGTCGGACTCGTGTTCGTCTTCGCCGTCTCCCTCAATGCGCTGCCGGTCGCGGGCTTGTCCGGTCCCGCGTCGTTCGTGCTGCCGGTGACCGCCCTCGTCGTGGGGCCGGCCGCCTACCTGGCGCGGATCGTCCGGGCCGAGACCCAGCGGGTGCTCGGCGAGGACTACATCCGGGCGGCGCGCGCGAAGCGCCTCCCGGCGCGGCTGATCTACCTGCGGCACGCGCTGCCGAACACGCTGACCCCGACGCTGACCGTCTCCGGCATGATCCTCGCGTCGATGGTGGCCGGCACCGTGCTTGTGGAGAACGTGTTCGCCTGGCCCGGCGTCGGCGCCGAGCTCGTGCATTCGGTGCTCGCCAAGGACTACCCGGTCGTCCAGGCGGTCGCGCTCTTCTTCGGCGCCGGCATCCTGCTGATCAACCTCGCGGTCGACATCGCGATCGCCGTCATCGACCCGCGCTCGACGATCAAGGAGAGCTGACGTGTCCTGGTCACGTACCCGCCATCACCTGTTGTCGCCACTCGGTGTGGTCACGGTCGCCCTGCTGCTGCTCCTGGTCGCGACCGCCGTCGTGGCGCCGCTGCTGCTCGGCGACCGGGCCACGGAGATCGCGGGCGGCGCGCTCCAGGCGGGACCGTCGGCAGCGCACCCGTTCGGCACGGACGCCCTTGGACGCGACGTCCTCACGCGGACGCTGGTGGCCACCCGGCTGTCCCTCGTCCTCGCTCTGCTGGTCGTCGGCATCGGCGTGGCCTGCGGGCTGATCATCGGCACCGTCCCCGTCGTGCTCGGCCGGCGCGCCGGCCGAGCGGTGGTCGCCGTCCTGAACCTGATGGTCGCCTTTCCCGGGCTGCTGCTCGCCCTGTTCCTCGCCATGATCTTCGGAGTGGGGGCGCGCGGCGCCGTGCTGTCGATGGCGATCGCCTTCGCGCCCTCGTTCGCGCGGCTGACCCACACCACCGCCAGCGGCGTCGCGAACGCCGACTATGTCTCCGCCGCGCGACTGCTCCGGGTCCCGCGGTGGCGGATCCTGATTCGCCACGTCATCCCGAACATCTCCGAACCCCTCGTCATCAACGCGACCAGCCAGGTCGGGGCGGCGCTGCTCAGCATATCGGCACTGTCCTACATCGGCTTCGGCGTGCAACCGCCGCAATACGACTGGGGACGCATGCTCGCCGACGGGCTGCCGGCCATCTACACCAACCCGGCGGCCGCGCTCGCGCCGTCCATCATGATCGTCGTCGCGGGTCTCGCATTCGTCCTCGCCGGCGAGCTGCTGACCCAGGTCCTCGGCGGCAGCCAGCACGGTCACCTCCGGCTCCCGTCCCTCAGGTCCCAGCGCCGGGACACGGCCCCGGCCGAGACGCCGCCACCGGGCGACGAGGTGCTCCGGATCGAGCGCCTGACCGTCACCGTACCCGGCGAGACCGCGCCCTTCTCCCCGGTCGTCGACGTCAGCATGCGCCTTCGCCGTGGCGAGATCGTCGGGCTGGTCGGCGAGTCGGGATCAGGCAAGAGCCTCACCGCCATGGCGGCCGCACAGCTCACCTCGTACCCGAACGTCGCTGAGGCCGACGTGCACCAGATCAAGGGCAACGAGCTGCGGCGGATGCGCCCCCGCGACCGCGAGCGGCTGCTCGGCACCTCGCTCGCGATGGTGTTCCAGGACCCGATGTCGTCGCTGAACCCGACGCTCAAGGTCGGACGCCAGCTCGCCGAGGTCGCGGAGACCCACGAACGCCTCAGCCGCCGGGACGCGTGGCGACGAGCCGTCGACCGCCTCAGCGCAGTGCTGATCACCGACCCGCAGGCGCGGGCGAAGCAGTACCCGATGGCGTTCTCCGGCGGCATGCGCCAGCGCGCGTCGATCGCGATGGGTCTCATGGCCCAGCCGGCGCTGATCGTCGCCGACGAGCCGACCACCGCCCTCGACGTGACCGTCCAGAAGGAGGTGCTCAGCCTACTGCGGCGCATCTCCCGGGAGAGCGACGCCGCCGTCCTGCTGATCAGCCACGACATCGCGGTGGTGGCTGAGAACGCCTCCCGGGTCCTGGTCATGTACGCCGGCCGGGTGGTCGAGGAACTGCCGGTCAGCGGGCTCGCCGAGGCCGCGCATCCGTACACCCGCGCGTTGATCGCGAGCATCCCGGACATGTCGACGGACCGGTCGCGGCCGCTCGCGAACATTCCCGGCCGCCCGCCGCACGCCTCTGACCTGCCGCCGGGCTGCGCGTTCGCGCCCCGGTGCGGCCGGGCGGACGACCGATGCCGGCAGGCGCGTCCCGAACTGGCCGACTCGGGCGGTGGCGGCGCCGTCGCCTGCTGGCATCCGCTGCTGCCAGTCCTAGAAAGCGAGGCGTGACGTGCTCGAGCTCCGCGACATAGTTGTCCGGTACGGCCATCATCAGGGAGCCGTGACGGCCGTCGACGAGGTCAGCTTGACCGTGGCGGCCGGCTCGGTCGTAGGGCTCGTCGGCGAGTCGGGGTCCGGCAAGTCGACCCTCGCCCGGGCGGTGGTCAGCCTCGCCCCGCTCACCTCGGGCGCGATCCTCTGGAAGGGGGCGGTGCTCGACCCGCGCGACCGCCCGCCGTTGCAGTATGTGTTCCAGGACCCGTACGCGTCCCTCAACCCGCGGATGAGCGTCGGCGCGTCGATCGCCGAGGGCCTGCCCCGGGGGAGCGGGCGGCGGGAGCGGTCGGCCCGGGTCACCGAGCTGCTCGAGATGGTCCGGCTCGATCCTGGCGACGTCCACAAGCGCCCCCGGCAGCTCTCCGGCGGACAGCGGCAGCGCGTCGCCATCGCCCGCGCCCTCGCCGCCGAGCCCGAGGTCCTGATCGCCGACGAGATCACGTCGGCGCTCGACGTCTCGGTCCAGGGTGCCGTGCTCAACCTGCTCAAGGAGATCCAGACCCGGACCGGTGTCGGAATCCTGTTCATCTCGCACAACCTTGCCGTGGTCCGCTACGTGGCCGACTCGATCGCGGTCATGAAGTCCGGCCGGCTCGTCGAGCACGGTACGACGGAGGACGTCATCGAGCGTTCCGCGCACCCGTACACGAAGCAGCTCCTCGAAGCCGTCCCGACCATGACGATGGGCAATGGCCGCTCATAGCCGAGAGTCGATGCCGGACTCGAGGTGTCCAAGCCGTTCCTCATCGACACCTGCTCGACGCTCGACCTGGTGGCGGTGGGCGCTGATCCTGCGCCGCCGGGCGTCGTACCACCCGGGTCATCCTCGGAGGGGCCGTCGGTAAGCAGCTCGCCGGCGTAGCCGCCCCCACCGCGACACCGAGCTTGCGCATCCGCATGGCCTCGGTGAGGTGCGGCGGATGGTCCCGCCGGACGAAATCCGCAGCCGGCGGACCGATGCCGGACAGCGCGCTCCGCTCGATCCCCCCGGCCGGCGGAGACCTTCGGCCGGCCCGCCTTGGTCCGCCAGGTCACGGCGGTGGCCCACACCGCAGCCCTGCGCCTGCCGAAAAGTACGTCCGTGCATCTCAAGTGGCATTTGAGTACTTGTGGAGGATGCCTCTGAGCCGGTCGCGTCGGCGTACGTTCAGGTCGACGGTGCTCGCGCAGGGCATGGCGTAGATGGTGTGCCGCTCGAATATCGAGTTACGTGGTCTGAGCTGTGGTTACCCATCGTGGTGTTATTCGTTGATCGCGCCGCTGACGGTGGGGGAGGTGGATGGAGCGCAGGTGGTCATTCGAACGGCCACGGGCTGGCTGCGTTGTCAACCGGATCACTGGGGCGCTTCCTCGATGAGGAACGGTTCGCCTCATCTCAGGGTCTCTGTCAAGTTTCCGAGGGGTCTTGGTGATGGCCAGGGTAGGAGCGGCGTACCGTTCGCCGGCCGTCAGCTTGCCGACGCCATCTCGAAGGCGGCGAGGCGGCGTGGCCGCCTTCGCGGGAGCACGTGCCGAGCACAGGGACCGGGATCCATGTGGCGTGACGGCGGGCTTTGGGTGCAAGATCGATGATGTGGGCGACCCGCGGTGATCAAATCGGGTGTCCACCGTGCTCGGTGCGTGCTCGTACGCCCCGTCCCTCGCCGTCAGGGCCCGGCACCGCTTGACACGCACTTCTAATCCGACGGTCGCAGGTTCGAATCCTGCAGGGCGCGCTTCTTCACCTGCGGAAACTCCAGACGCTGTCGCGTCTGTTGGCGGCATGAGGCAAATGTGGGGCAATCCTGAGTCAGCTCCCGAGCTGTCGCCCCAGTGCGGACGCCGCGTTCAGCACCAGCTGGGCTGTCTCGCGGGCTGCTTCGTGGGCCACGTCCGGGAGCACCGAGACGTAGGTGTCGGCGGTCAGCACGATGCTGGCGTGCCCCAGCATGGCCTGTACCACCTTCAGGTCGGTATGCGCGGCCAGCGCCAGCGTGGCGGCGCCATGGCGCAGATCGTGCAGCCGGATCGGTGGCAGCCCGGAGGCGGCCACCAGCCGGCGGAACCGGCCGGTGAGATAGTCCGGCCGCAGTGGCGTACCTGTAGCGGTGGTGAACACGTACCCAGAGTCCTGCCAGCCTGCATCCGCTGTCGCGCGCAGTTCCTCTTGGCGCTCGCGGTGCCGGGCCAGCACCTGTATGGTTTCCGCGTCCAGGGCCACTACCCGGCAGCTGGCGGCGCTCTTCGGCGGGCCGACCATGACCTGGCCGTCGGCGTGTACTCGTTGTTGCGCCACCGTCAGCTCCGCACCTTGCAGGTCGACGTCCGTCCAGCGTAGACCGGCCAGCTCACCGCGGCGCAGGCCGCGCAGCGCGGCCAGCCACCAGGCGGCGTACAGGCGGTCCTGTGCGACGCTGGTCAGGAATGCTGCGAGCTGTTGTTCGGTCCAGACCGCCACCGCCGGACGCTCTCCCGCTTGATGCCAGCGGGCCGTCCGCCCGGCGGTCCAGAAGACTGGATGCGGTCGCCGCGGACGGGGGAGTTCGGCGCCGTTGGCCGGGTTGACCGGGATCAGCCGGGCACGGACCGCCGCGTTCAGCGCGGTCCGCAAAGTGGCGTGGATCCGCACCGCGGTGGCTGGTGACAGTCGACGGCCGGTCGGCGAGGGACGGGACGCGAGCGTCGTGAGTAGTCCGTTGACGTCGCGGGAAGTCAGTTTGTGCAGCCTGATCTTTCCCAGTCGAGGATCGAGGTAGAGGCGGATGTGTGTCGCGTAGCCCTGCCGGGTCGATGGACGGAGGGCGTTCTTGGTGGCTAGCCAGCGTGCCAGCCACTGCCCGAGCGTGCATCCGGCCCCTGCGCCGTCGTGGTCGGCAGCGGCCAGGGCCCGGCCTGCCGCTTGCGCTTCCTCGGGGTCGGTGTAACCGCCTTGGCGGATGCGCTGCCGTTGCCCGTCCAGGCCGCGTATCTGTACCGCGAAGTACCAGCTGCCGTGATCGTCATCCGCTGGCAGACGCGGACATGTCACGCCTCGCTGACGTCCCGTTTCCGCATCCACACAGCCGCATCGCCTGCTGACCTGCACACGTGTCTTTGCCATCCGTCACACCTCCCCAAGGTGCGGGACGACAGACCCGCCGGCTACCGCTCGCATCCGATCAGGGTTTCCATGCGAGGCAGCGGCCGCGAAGCTCATGATGGCACGACCGAACTCACCGCTCCGTGATCGAGTTCATTCACGGCATCCGGATACAGGTTCGCCTTGATCCCGGCCTCGGAGAGAGTCTTGTCCATGAGCGGAGGGAACGTCCCATTCCGATCTTGGAGCAGAAACGCGACTCCATCGAACCCAGGGCACACCAAGGTCTCCATCAAAGTCGGGACGGTTCACTCGTGACCTTCATCGACCAGCACGCCGACGTGTTAGGTGTCGAGCCGATCTGCCGTGTCCTGACCCAGCACGGCTGCCCCATCTCCACCAGCACCTACTACGCCGCCAAGAACCGCCCGCCCTCGGCCCGGGCCGTGCGCGACGCCGAACTGGACGAGCACATCACCCGCATCCACGCTGACAACTACGGCGTCTACGGCGCCCGCAAGATCTGGCATCAGCTGCAGCGCGAAGGGCACCGGGTGGCCCGCTGCACGGTCGAACGCCGCATGCGCGCCCTCGGCCTGCAGGGCGCGCGTCGCGGTAAGAAGGTGCGTACCACCGTGGCCGATCCCGGCCATGAGCGGGCGACTGATCGACTGCGCCGGGACTTCACCGCAAGCCGGCCGAACGCCGCCTGGGTGGCCGACTTCACCCACGTGACCGCCTGGTGCGGCGTCGTCTACGACGCCTTCGTGGTTGACGTCTATTCCCGGGCGATCGTCGGCTGGGCCGCCTCGCTGACCAAGCACACCACGCTCGTACTCGACGCCCTGGACATGGCCCTGTGGCGGCGGGAGCGTATCGGCCGGCCAGTCGAGCCGGGGCTGATCCATCACAGCGATGCCGGTAGTCAATACACGTCTTTCCGGTTCACCACGCATCTGCTGGCGGCCGGGATCGACGCCTCCGTCGGCAGCGTCGGCGACGCGCTTGACAACGCCCTGATGGAATCGCAGATCGGCCTCTACAAGACCGAGCTGATCAAGCCCCGAGGACCCTGGCGCAGCCTGGCCGACGTCGAGCTGGCCACCGCCGAATGGGTCGACTGGTTCAACGCCACCCGCCTGCACTCAGCGATCGGGCACCTGCCACCAGAGGAGTTCGAAGCTTTCTCCTACGCTCAACACCAGCCCAACGAACCCGCCGGAATCAAGCGTTAAGGTCTCCATCGAAGTCGGGGCGCTTCATGTGCCCGGCGTCACGATCCGATGGAGGCGAGGCCGCGTTGGCAACAGTCGCGCCAGCGCGGCCAGCAGCGCTCGGTCGGCCCAGTCTGGTCGTGGTCGGGAGACCTGACGACGCAGGACGGCGACCTCATGACGCAGCACCAAGATCTCTACGTCCTTGGAGGTGTCGCCCCGTGTGAGAAGCGTCAACCAGCCGAACAACCGGACCATCAGCAGATACAGCAGGCGTAGAAACACGAGTGCCGAGGATAGAAGGCCGGATCAGATGCCACGGGCGAGGCTTTGGCACCTCACAGGTGCTGAACATCGTCATAAGGCATTCCGCATGTTCGCAAGTACGGCTTGATCTTATCTGGCCCGGAAACATGACCACCTCGGCTGGAACGCGGAGCCGTCCGCGCCCTCATCTCCGCCCTCCGGCGGAACCGCCCTCCGCCGGGCGGCCATCTTCACCAATTCCGATCAGTCCTCCATCAACGCGGCGGCCTCCTCGTCGGACAACTGGTCGATCTCGGCGATCAGGCGCGCTTCCACGGCGGCGGCCAGGCGGCGCACCGTCCTGGTCTGGAAGAGCGTGTTGAGCGGCAACTCGAGGTCCAGCTCGGAGCAGATCCGGGCGATCACGCGGGCGCCGAGCATGGAATGTCCGCCCAGGTCGAAGAAGTCCTCGTCCACACCGAACTCGTCGTGACCGAGCACTTCGCCCCAGATCTCGTGTACCAGTTCCTCCGCGGCGGTCACCGGGGCGGAGCCGGCGGCGGGGGCCTGCGCTCGGGGCGGTGCCGGCAGCGCGGCGCGGTCGAGCTTGCCGTTGGGCAGTCGGGGGAAGGAGTCGACGCCGACGTAGAAGCTGGGGACCATCGTGGGCGGCAGCCGCTCCTCCAGGAAGGTGCGCAACTCCGCCACCGGGACGTGCCCGTCCACATAGGCCACCAGAGCCGGCCCGCCCGAAGCGTCGGCACGGACCGCCGCTGCGGCGTGCCGGACACCGGGATGGGCCGTCAGTACCGACTCCACCTCGCCGAGTTCGATCCGGACACCCCGCACCTTCACCTGATCGTCCACCCGTCCGACGAACTCCAGCAGGCCGTCCGCGCCGCGCCTCACCAGATCGCCGGTGCGGTAGAGTCGGCCACCCTTGCCGTACGGGTCGGGGACGAAAGACGACGCGGTGAGCGCCGCCCGGCGGTAGTAGCCGCGTGCCAGTCCGTCGCCGCCCAGGCAGAGCTCGCCCGTCACGCCGATCGGCACCGGCTCCATGGCCTCATCCAGGACGTATGCGGTGGTGTTGGCCACCGGACTGCCGATCGAGATGGTCCGGTCCTGCGGCTGGAGGCGATGGGTGAGGGACCAGATGGTGGTCTCGGTGGGGCCGTACATGTTATGCACCTGTCCGGCCGCCTCCTGCAGCCGGCCCGCCAGCCCGGCCGTGAGCGGCTCACCTCCGCTGAACACGCGGGGCAGCCCAGGGGGCAGCCGGTCGATCAGCTCTGCCAGAACCGACGGCGGTGCCTGGACGGTGGTCACCTCCGTTTCAGCCCGCAGCGGGCCGCTTTCCGGCGGCGGTGCCACCACCGTCACGCCCCCGGCCAGCAGCGGCCCGAAGATTTCGAGAGCAGCGATGTCGAAGGAGAGAGGGGTGAGCAGCAGCATACGCTCGGTGGCGTCGAAGGCGAGGCTCTCGACCAGGTTGACCACGCCTCGGTGCGGCACCATGACCCCCTTGGGGACACCCGTGGAGCCGGAGGTGTAGATGACGTAGGCGAGGCTGTCGGGAGACACGTGCGGGAGTACGAGATCGCCCGGCGGGACCGAGGGGAATTCCGCGGCCACGAAGGTCGCCACCCCGGGCAGCCGTTCGGCCAGCTCAGCCGTGGTCAGCGCCAGAGCGCACCCGGAGTCCTCCAGCATGAAGCGCAGCCGGGCCGCCGGATAACGCGGATCGAGCGGCACGTAACAGCCGCCTGACTTCAGCACCGCGAGCAGTGCGATCAGCAGCTCGCCACTCGGTGGCAGGCATACGGCCACCGGTGACTCCGCGCCGACGCCACGCTCGATCAGCGCGGACGCCAGGGCGGACGATCGCCGGTCGAGTTCGCCGTAGGTCAGCGTGCTCTTCTCGTGCGGGACGGTCACGGCGGGCGCGTCGGGCTCGGCCGACGCGCGGGCACCGATCAGCTCGTGCAAGGACTGCTGAGGGTACGATCTGCGCGGGCCGTGCCAGGATGCCAGCACGTGTTGGCGGCGCGCCCCGGACATCAGCGGCAGGCGCGACAGCGGTAGCGCGGGATCGGCGGTGGCCGCGTCGAGCAGCGAGAGATACCCCTCGGTGAGCCTGACCACGGTGTCCCTGTCGAACAGGTCGGTGTTGTACTCGAGCCAGCCGCGGCTCCCACTCCAGGCCGAGGAACGCGCAGATCTCGCGG
>NZ_JBSFGJ010000131.1:0-21595 GCF_053596515.1 Nonomuraea sp. NPDC001684 | reverse complement strand
CTCCTCCCGCCTCGCGCGCATCTCCCACAGCGCGCCGCGCAGGGTGTAGAGCATGCCCGTGGTGACCGTCATCGCCGCGAGGACGATCAGGGTCAGGAAGGTGACCGTGCCCACCAGCCGGAGCTGTCGCAGGTCGCCGTAGGCGAGCTCGGTGGCGGCGTACAGCAGGACGAAGCGCACGACCTGGCCCGCCGCGTACCAGAGGATCAGCGGCAGCGCGCAGCTCCCCGCGAGGCGCAGCGCGTGCAGGGGCAGCGAGTACGGCGACGGCATCCGCTGAGCCGGCGTAGGCCCAGGTCGGGGCGGCGCCATCACACCTGTCGATCCGGACATCTGCTGAATCGTAGCGGTCTGTCCCTTACGCCGCAGCCGCAACCCGTGGACAGCCTGTGGCCGGCGTGTCTCCAGGCCACTCCTGAGCAGTGGCAAATCCGGGAAACGACGATTCGGCCCCCGAGAGGCGGTCACACCGGACGAGCCTTGCGGCACGATGGCGTCATGGAGCCGCTGCCCGCGTTCGACCAGGACCCCGCCGTCGTCGGTGACCGGCTGCGACGGCTGCGCCAGGCGCGCGGAGTCTCGCTGTCCGAGCTCGCCAAGCGGGCGGGCATCGGGAAGGCCACGCTGTCCGGCGTGGAGACCGGCACCCGCAACCCCACGCTGGAGACGCTCTGGGCGATCACCGCGCAGCTCGGCGTGCCCATCGGGGCGATACTCGACTCGCCGCCCGAGCCGCGGACCATGCGCGGCGCCGCCATCGAGGCCGACCTGCTGGAGGTCTTCGAGGACGACAGCGTCACCTACGAGCTCTACCGCGTCCGCGTGCCCCCGGGCGTCACCCAGACCTCGCCCGCCCACCACAAGGGGGTGAGCGAGCACGTCACGGTCTTCACCGGCACGCTCAGCGCCGGCCCGATCCACGAGCCGCTCACGGCCGGGCCGGGCGACCACATCTCCTGGCTCTCCGACGTCCCCCACGGATACCGCGCGCACGGCCCCGACGTCGTGCGCGCCACCCTCCTGATGCGCTACCCGACCAAGCCCTCCGCCTGAGCGGGCCGGCAGGTGCGGCACGGCCGGTAGCCGGCCGCCCTGGCCTGAGCGACGCTGCGGAAGCCGTGCCGGTGCGCGGGGGTGATCCGGCGGGCGTTGTGGCAGGTCGGGAAGCACACCACGCCGGTGGTGTCGCTGGCCAGGTAGAACACCCGCTCCCCGGCCAGCGCGCGCACCCGGTCCAGGTCGACGCCCTCGGCCAGCAGCAGCCGTTCCTTGGCCGCCGAGCCGAACACGTAGTCGCCGCTCACGCCGTCGGACCTGACGACCCGGTGGCACGGCACGAGCAGCGGCACCGGGTTGGTGCCGAGCGCCGTCCCCACCGCGCGTACGGCCCGCGGCCGCCCGATCTGCTCGGCCACCCACGAGTACGGCCTGACCTCGCCCCTCGGGATCGTCCTGACCGCGTCGAGCACGTCACGCTGGAAGCCGCTGACGCCGCGCAGGTCCAGCGGCACCTTGCCCAGACGGCCGGTGCGCAGCGCGGGAACCAGCCCCGCGGGCGGCCGGTCGGCGGCCAGCAGCGGCCGGCCGAACCGTTTCCTGAACGAGGCGGCGAAGTCGTCGCCGGCGTGCACGTAGGCCACGCCCTGGTCGGTGAAGGCCACCCGCAGCTCGCCGATCGGCGCGGGCACGCTCACCCAGCGGGCGGCGATCCGGTCGAGCAGTCCGGCGGGGGCGTCGGTGGCCAGCGCGGCCAGCCCGGCCAGCAGTGAATCGTCGTTCATCGGGCACCTCCCAGTTCGCGCAGCCGCCGCAGCCCTCGCGACACGTGCGACTTGACCGTGCCCTGCGGAATCCTGAGCACGGTGGCGATCTCGCTGACCGGCAGGTCGACGACGTGCCTGAGCACCACGGCGGCCCGCTGTTCCTCGGGCAGCAGACCGAGCAGCTCCGACAGCTCGTCGCCGGTCTCCCTGCGGACCGCCGCCTCCTCGACGTCCTGGGCGGGGTCCGGCTCGTCCACGGGCTCGTCACGCAGGTCGGGTGGCGGTTTGCGGGATTTGGCCCTGGCGCAGTTGCGCCAGATGTTCATGAGGATCGTCATCAGCCAGGCCCGCGGCTGCAGCGCGGCCACGCGGTCGGGCTCGTAGCCGGCCAGTGCCCGGTACGCCCGCAGGAACGCCTCGGCGGTGAGGTCCTCGGCGTCGGCCCAGCGCCCGCTCAGCCGCAGCGCGGTCGAGAAGACCAGGCCGCGGTGGGCGGCGTACAGCTCGGCGAAGCCCTCGTCGAGGTCGTCGAGGAGCGCCTTGCGCACCGGGTCGAGACAGTCGGTTCCACTCACGCCCTCTACAACACCGCCGCGCCGGGTTTCGTTGCGCCCGCCCGGAACGGGAACGGGGCCCGTGTCCGGTGTGGACACGGGCCCCGTCTCGGCGCTGTCTGGGCTCAGACGGCGACCGCGAGCTGGGAGACCTCACCCAGCCGGGCCTCCACCTGAACGTCGCGGGTGACGCCGCCGCCCGCGATGATGCGGACGGTCCAGTCGCCGGGCGCGGCGAAGAAGCGGAAGACACCGTCGTCGGAGACGACGACCTCACCGGTGAACTCGCCGGAGTGGTCGAGCAACCGCGCGTAGGCGGTGGTGGCGCCCGTCACCACGCCCTGGATGACGGCCTGGTTGGACAGATCGATCCCGGCCGGCAGCGCGATGGTCTGCTCCGGCGCTCCGCAACCCTGTGCAGTGGTCATCAGCGGGCCTCCCCCAGCTCGATCGGCACGCCCACGAGCGAGCCGTATTCCGTCCACGAACCGTCGTAGTTCTTCACGTTGCCCTGGTCGAGGAGCTCGTGCAGCACGAACCAGGTGTGCGCCGAGCGCTCGCCGATGCGGCAGTAGGCGATGGTGTCCTTGCCGAAGTCGACGCCGGCCTCGCCGTAGAGGGCGCGCAGCGCGTCGTCGGACTTGAAGGTGCCGTCGTCGTTCGCGGCCTTGGACCACGGGATGTTGCGGGCGGTGGGCACGTGGCCGCCGCGCTGGGCCTGCTCCTGCGGGAGGTGGGCCGGGGCGAGCAGCTTGCCGGTGAACTCGTCGGGCGAGCGCACGTCGACCAGGTTGAGCTTGCCGATCGCGGAGACCACGTCGTCGCGGAAGGCGCGGATCGCGGTGTCCTGCTCCTGGGCGACGTACTGGGTCTTGGCGCGCTCGGGCACGTCGCGGACCAGCTCGCGGGAGTCGAGCTCCCACTTCTTGCGCCCGCCGTCGAGCAGCTTGACGTCCTGGTGGCCGTAGAGCTTGAAGTACCAGTACGCGTAGGCCGCGAACCAGTTGTTGTTGCCGCCGTAGAGCACGACGGTGTCATCGTTGGAAATGCCGCGGTCCGACAGCAGGGCCTCGAAACCGGTCTTGTCCACGAAGTCGCGGCGGACCGGGTCCTGCAGGTCCTGCCGCCAGTCGACCTTCACGGCGCCACGGATGTGGCCCTTGTCATAGGCGCTGACGTCTTCGTCGACCTCGACGAGTACGACGTTGGGCGTGTCGAGGTTGGCCTCGACCCAGTCGGCGTCCACCAGGGCGGCGGAGCGGCTCATTGGGAAACCTCCATTTTGGCGGCGGGCAGTAGACGGCGGGTGAGCAGGTACGTTTCGCAGCCGAGGCAGAATCCGAAGGCTGCGTTGAGGAAGGCGGCGAGGAGAGCCGCGGCCGTGGCCCCGAGGGCCAGCGGTGTGATCCCGGTGACGAACCCGGCCAGCCCCGCGACCGCGAAGAGCAGCCCCACCCCCTGCGCGAACCGCGGCGGGCGGGCGTCTTCGGTCTCCTTCGGAGCGCTCCTGACGAGCGCCTTGAAGAGCATCGTGTACGGCGAGCGGCGCGCGACTCCCAGCGCGAAGACCACCGCCTGGACGGCGAGCAGCCACGCGCTCCCCGTCACGAGGACGAGAGCGAGGACCAAGGTGGTGACGGCCGCGCCGAAGCGCAGCGCTCTGGGATCAGCACGCATCGCAGGATGCTCCTGAAGGGGTCGGATGGGGCGGACCAGATGTCCGCGGTGACCGTCCTCAGGCAGCGCGACAGAGCGCGGTGGCTACGCGGCAGAAATCAACCGCGCGCCGCTTCGTGAGCAGCTCTGTCGACGGGTTCATAGCGACGACCCTACTCGTCGTCTCGCCATCTGTCACATCTCGTCCGAGTTCTGAGACAGTTCGTGAGACGGCCGTGACTCCCCGGAGGGGATCGCGACCGCCAGCGCGGCCAGCACGTCGGCCTTCCGTGGCTGGCCAGAGGCCTTTTTGACCACGTTGCCTGACGGATCCAGCACAAACACGGTGGGCGTGCGCATGACGTCGAACCGCCGCACCAGGTCGAGCCGGGACTCGGCGTCGATCTCCATGTGCGCCACCCCGGGCACGAGCGCGCTCACCTCGGCCAGCACCCGCCTGGTCGCCCGGCAGGGCTGGCAGAACGCGGTCGAGAACTGCACCAGCGTGGCCCGCTCGCCCATGGCGGCGCCCAGCATGTCCGCGGTCAGCCGCTCCCCGGCCGCCGCGCGCACCCGTCCGTCGCGGCGCAGACGTACCACCCCGATCACCGTGCCGAGCGCCAGCGTCGCCAGCGCGATCCACAGACCCGTCACCTCAGGTGCCAACCACGGGCGGCCGCGATTACTTCCTGGCCGGGCCGGGGACGTCCACCAGGACGCGTCCCCGCCGGTCGACGACCTCGAAGCGGTCGATGCGCCGCATGAGCACCGGCGTCGCCATCTGGAAGACGGTCTCCTCGCGGTAGCTCTCGCGGCTGACGGTCCAGCTCCCGACGACCTCGCGCCGCCCCCTGTCGTCGTAGACGGCCAGGCTGCAGGCGGTGCCGACCGGCACGTTCCGCACGGTCACCAGCAGCTCGGTGCGCCCGTCGGCGGGCAGGGCGTAGACCGTGGCGTAGTAGTCCTTGGCCCGGTTCTCGCCCTTGAACGCCCGGCCGTCGCCGGTGGTGCTCAGGGCCGTCGTGGGCATCGTGCTCGGCGTCGGCAGGGCCTTCCTGAGCTGGGCGTCGGGCGCGGCGTCGCTGGCGACGAAGCCCTCG
The DNA here is from genome assembly GCF_053596515.1 of Nonomuraea sp. NPDC001684. Lineage (NCBI taxonomy): Bacteria > Bacillati > Actinomycetota > Actinomycetes > Streptosporangiales > Streptosporangiaceae > Nonomuraea > Nonomuraea sp. NPDC001684. The sequence goes on along the minus strand of NZ_JBSFGJ010000131.1, from coordinate 16,522 downwards.
GTCTCCGGCGACTTCGCGGCCGCCGAGGACTGGGGGGCGGCCGCGGGCGCGGCCGCGGTCTGCTGCGTGACGTCCTGCCGGGTGACGCTCCAGACCGTGCCGCCGACGGCGATCACCGCGACGGAGGCGGCCACGGCCAGCATGACCCGGCCACGCCGGTGGCGCCGGGCGCGGGCGTTGAGCAGCCGGTCGAGCACCTGACGCGGCGGGCTGGCCACCAGCTCGACGTCGCGCTCGGACACCTTGCCGAGGAAGGCGGCGACGCCTTCGAGTTCGAGCAGCTCGGCGCCGCAGGTCTCGCAGGTGGCCAGGTGATTGTCGATCTCCAGCGCCTCGTCGGGTTCGAGCGCGCCCAAGGCGTGCGCGCCCATGGCGATGCGCACTTCTTCGCAGGTCGTCACGGCGCCAGCCCCCGCTCTTCGAGCGCCAGCTTGAGCGCGCGTAGCGCGTAGTAGGTGCGCGACTTGACCGTGCCCGGCGGTATGCCCAGCGTCGCCGACGCCTCCTTCACCGATCGCCCCCGGTAGTAGACCTCCAGCAGCACCTCGCGGTGCTCGGGCCGCAGCGCGGCCAGCGCCTCGGCCACGGCCCACGACTCGACCGCCCGTTCCAGCTCGTCGTCGGCCGGCAGGACCGCGAGGGCCTCGTCGCCGGTCTCCTGCGGCCGGGCCTTCTTGGCGCGGTGCTGGTCGACCACGAGGTTACGCGCCACCGTGAACAGCCAGGCCCGGATGGGACGGCCGGAGAGCGCGTCGGGGTGCCGCCAGGCCCGCAGCAGCGTCTCCTGCACCACGTCCTCCGCTCGTCCGGAATCACCGGTGAGTCGCAGCACGTACCCGTAGAGTGGCCCGGCGTGCTCGTCGAAGAGGGTGCGTACGAGCTCCTCGTCCGCGGTGCCTGCTGCGCTCACGCCCTCATCACGTACGGGGGGCCGCAGCGGTTCAGGCTCATCCACGGATCGGCACGTCAGACGCTTCGGCCGAGAACTCCAATCCGTCGGCCACGCTCTTGACCCCGGTGATCTTCACGTCGAAGGGCAGGCCGCCCTTGAACGGGATCGTGTAGGTGACGAAGTGGGCGAGCTGGTCGGGCACGCCCTGGATCTTCTCCGCCTGGAGCCTGATGGCGCCGTCGGCCACGTCGACCCGCATCTCCGCGGTGAACTGCACCTTCTGCACCCCCACCGTCACCTCTCCCGACGCCACGAGCCGCCGCCCGTCGCCGCTGATCTTGATGCCCCGGGGCGCGTGCTTGTCGATCGTGGCCCGGGTGAGCTCGCCGCTCACGGTGACCCGCCCGGCCCGGACGTCGGCACGGTTCTGCAGCACGTCGGACAGCGGGGCGGTCACGTCGTAGGCGACGCCGCGCAGGTTCTTCACCGGCACGCCTCCGTAGGTGAGGGTGCCGAGATCGAACCGTACCTCGGGATAGTGCCCCGAGACGGCCTGAGTGAGAAACGGGATGCCCTCGATCGTCACCTTGGGGGTGTCGCTGAGGTCGGTGGCGGCGGCGATCCGGTTGGACAGGTCACGCTCCACCCCGGCCACCGCGACGCGGTCGACCACGACGAAGAGGACGACCAGCACGATCAGAAAGATGATCAGCTTGCGCATGGGGCTCCCTGTCGTCGGCGGGGGTGTCGAGCCTATCGATCCGGCGGTCTCCTTCCCCGCCGGAGCCGTCGATCACCCGCCGGCGAAGGGCGGCAGCACCTCCACCGTGACGCCCTCGCCGAGCACCACCGTGTCGTGGGCGCGCCGGCCCACGGGGGCGCCGTCGACGAGGAACGACGAACGGCCGACCACCCGGGCGAGCTCGGCCCGGTCCTGTGTGATTTTGGTCATCAGTTCGTCAAGAGTCGCCGCTTCGAACGACTCTTCCGCGACTCCGGCGGCCTCCTTGGCCGCCGCCCAATAACGTACTTTTCCTGTGGCCATGCGTTGCCTCACAATCGCCTTCGGTCTATTGTGCGACGCCCTTAACACGCTTGTTTCAAAGGGCCCGCTGTTCACCTGGTGGACGCGCAATGGACGCGACTAAGCCGTGGGATATCCTCGCGTACAGGACCTGGGCGACGTCGCCTCCGGGTCCTTGTGTGTTAGAGGAGGCCGTGATGAGCAACCTGCTGCTGCTGACCAACGCCCTCGAGCCGTCCTCCGAGGTGCTGCCGGCGCTGGGGTTGCTGCTCCACTCCGTGCGGGTCTCGCCGGCCGAGGCGTCGGCGCTCATCGACACGCCGCCCGCCGACGCCGTCGTCGTCGACGCGCGCAAGGAGCTCGTGCAGGCCAAGAGCCTGTGCCGGTTGATCCGCACCACGGGCATCGACTGCCCGCTGCTGGTGGTGGTGACCGAGGGCGGCCTGGCCGCGATGACCGCCGAGTGGGGGGTCGACGACGTGCTGCTGGAGACCGCCGGCCCCGCCGAGGTGGAGGCGCGGCTGCGCATGGCGACCGGGCGCAGGTCGCAGGCCACCGCCGAGGACGTCCCCGACGAGATCCGCAGCGGCGACCTGTCGATCGACGAGGCCACCTACACCGCGCGGCTGCGCGGGAACGTGCTCGACCTGACGTTCAAGGAGTTCGAGCTGCTGAAGTACCTGGCCCAGCACCCCGGCCGGGTCTTCACCCGCGCCCAGCTCCTGCAGGAGGTCTGGGGCTACGACTACTTCGGCGGCACCAGGACGGTCGACGTGCACGTCCGGCGGCTGCGCGCCAAGCTCGGCACCGAGAACGAGTCGCTGATCGGGACCGTCCGCAACGTCGGCTACCGGTTCGTGCCCGACCGGAGCGATTCGGCGCACGTGTGATCCGTTGACCCGTGTTCGCCTGATGTGACACTTTGTCGTTGGGACTGTTTCCAACCTGTCATGTCGAGGACACCGCCGTCCCCAAGATTGGTGGTGGTGGCGGCGTGGGTCTGTTCAGGTCACTCGTGGACGAGGGCACGAGCCTCCGTCTCTTCCGCCGCGGCGAGCTGATCTGCTCGCCGGTCCGGCCGGTCAACCGCGTCCACCTGATCGACCACGGGTACGCCCGCGAGCACGTCCCCGGCGGCGACCGGGAGGTCGTGCACGACCTGCGCGGCCCCGGCGACCTGGTGGGCGAGCTGGCCTTCTGGAGCCCGGGCGAGCGCGTCAAGGTGGACGCCCTGACCGACGTCCGGGCCTGGCCCATCGACCTGCGGCGGTTACGCGAGCACGCCTCGGCGGGTCCGGCCGTGGCGACCGCGCTCGTCCAGGAGCTGTTCGCCAGGAACCTGGCGGCCCGCAGGCACGAGGCGCTGGCCCGGGCCCCGGTCGCGGCCCGCCTGGCCGTGTGGCTGCTGCACCTGGACGAGCGGTACGAGCTGGCCTCCCCCGCCGCGCCGCCGCTGTCCGGGGACACGCTGGCCGATCTCGTGGGCAGCGCGCCCGACGTCGTGCAGCGGCAGCTCACGCAGTGGGTCAGGCGCGGCTGGCTGGTGCGGCTGGGGTACCGGAGGCTGCGGATCGCCGACCCGGTGGCGCTGCGCGAGGCCGCCGGGGCCTGGGAGCACCTGTCCGAGCCGTGGCGCGGCCGGGTGACGCCGTTCCTGACGCGGCCGGGCGCGCAGGCCGGGCCGCTGCCGGTCGGCGAGCTGCCGAAGCCGCGCCAGCTGCCCGCCGACGTGTCCGACTTCACCGGCCGCCAGCAGAGCCTCGACCTGCTCACGGCCTGGCTGGACCGGCCGCGGCGGACGAACACCATGGTCGTGCAGGGCCTGACCGGCGTGGGCAAGACCGCGCTGGTGACGCACTGGGGCCACCTGCACGCCGACCGGTTCCCCGACGGCCAGATCATGATCGACCTGCGCGGCCACTCGCCGACCCAGCCGCCGATGAGCTCGGCCGAGGCGCTCGGGCAGATCCTGCGCTCGCTCGGCGTCGGCGAGCACATGCCGGCCTCCGACGAGGCCGAGCTGATGCTGCTCTACCGCAGCAGGATCGCCGGGCGCAGGCTGCTGCTCGTCCTGGACAACGCGGCCGACCCGGCCCAGGTGCGGGCGCTGCTGCCGGGCGGCAAGGACTGCGTGGTGCTGGTGACCAGCAGGACGCGGATGGCGCCGCTGCGCGCCACCGGGCACGCCGACCTCATGGACCTGTCGGTGCTCGACCCGGGCAACGCGGTGGCGCTGCTGGTGTCGGTGCTCGGCGAGGGCTCGCCGCGGGCCGCCGACCGGGACGCGCTGGCCGAGCTGGCCCGGGTGTGCTCGTACCATCCGTACGCGTTGCGGATCTCGGCGGCCAAGCTGGCCGAGGACCCGGGGCTGAGCGTGCGGGCGCGGGCGGCCGAGCTGCGTACGCCGGACCGGCCGCTGGCCGGGGACCCGGAGGAGGCGTTCAGGTCGGCGCTGGACCTGGCGTACGAGTCGCTGAGCCCCGCGCAGCGGCGGGCCTTCCGGCACGTCGGGCTGCTTCCCGGGCGGGACTTCGCGCCGGAGGTGCTGGCGGCGGCGCTGGGCGTGCCGGTGGGCGAGGCGGTCGCGGCGGTGGAGGGGCTGCACCGGGCGTACCTGGTCGAGCCGCTGCCCGGGTCGCGGTACCGGGTGCACGACCTGGTCAAGTGGCAGGCCAGGGAGCTGGGCCGGCACGCCGAGGCGGGGGTGCGCGAGGCCAGGGTGCGGCTGCTCGACCACTACCTGGCGGTCGCGACCGGTCAGGACACGCCGCGCGAGTGGTTCGAGGCCGAGCGGCGGTCGCTGGTCTCGGCGGTGCGGCTGGCCGAGGAGAGCGGGGCGTACGGGATGGCCTGGCAGCTCGCCGAGGCGGTGTTCGAGCCGTTCAGGCGGCTGCGGTACTACGAGAACAACCTGGAGGTGCAGCAGGCCGGGCTGACCTCGGCCATCCAGGTGGGCGACCGGCGGGCCGTCGCGCTCATGCGCAGCCACCTCGGCTCGATCCACCGCGACATCGGGCCGTCCACGCTGGCGGCCAGGTTCATCGGCGAGGCGCTGGCCGACTTCACCTCGCTGGGCGACCGCGCGGGGCTGGCCCGCGCGCTCAACGACCTGGCGGAGGTGCACGGCATCGCGGGCAACAGGGACGAGGCGTTGCGCCGCGCGGGTGAGGCGCTGGAGGTGCACCGGGAGATCGGAGACCTGCCCGGCGTGGCGAAGTGCCTGCACACGCTCGCCCGGCTGCACCTGTCGCAGGAGCGCAACGATCTGGCGCTCCGGTACGCCGGCCAGGCGCGGCGCGTACGGGAGGAGCTGGGCGACCGCAGGGGCGCCGCGCAGAGCATGATCATCTCGGCCCGGGTGCGGCGGAGCCTGGGCGAGCCCGACGCGGCGCTGTCGGAGGGCCTGGAGGCGCTGTCGATCTGCCACGAGCTGGGCGACGAGCACGCCGAGGCCGAGACGCTGCTCTGCCTGGCCGAGATCTACGACCAGCTCGGGCTGCAGCAGGACGCCCGCCGCGACGCCGAACGCGCCCTGGCCGGGTACACGGCCACCGGTGACCAGCACGGGTGCGGGCGGGCGCTGTGCGCGCTGGGCCGCATCGCGCGCAACGGCTCGCGCTACGACGAGGCGCTGGCCTGCTACGAGCAGGCGCTCGCGGTGCAGGTCGAGCTCCACCACGAGCAGGGCAAGGCCGAGACGCTCGGCGACATCGGGGTGGTGCACTGGCGGCTGTCGGACTACCTGCGCGCCGACGACTACCTCAACCAGGCGCTCGTCATCAGCCGGGTGATCCGCGACGAGCCCGTCGAGGCCCGCATGCTCAACCGGCTGGCCCGGGTGCGCCGCCGCCAGGGCCTGCCCCAGGTGGCCTTCGTGTACGCGCTGGAGGCGCTGGACCTGGTCCAGGGGCTGGGCAACCGGCGAGCCGAGGCCGACGTGCAGGAGACGCTGACCTACACGTACCTGTCGCTCGGGCGGCACGAGCCGGCGGTGCGGGCGGCGCGGGCCTCGCTGGCGATCCGGGAGGAGACGGGCGACAGCAGGGCCAGCGCGCTGCTGTCGATCGCGCACGCGCTCCACGCGGCGGGCGAGCCCGCGGCGGCCCTGGAGTACGCCGTGGAGACCGTCGAGCTGCAGCACGTGACCGGCACCAGGGACCGGTGGGGGGCGGCGCTCACGACGCTGGCCATGGTGCTGCTCGACCTGGACCGGGCCGAGGAGGCGCTGGTCCACGCCAAGCAGGCCAGGGACGTGCACCTGGAGTGCGGGACGCGGCGCGACCTGGGATGCGCGCTGAGGGCGCTCGGCCTGATCACCGCCAGGCTCGGGGACCGCGAGGCGGCGGTGGCCCATCTGGCCGAGGCGGTGCGCACGCTGGACGAGGTGGGGGACGTCTTCGAGGGCCGGCGGGCGGCGCAGGAGCTGCGGGAGCTCTCCTGAAAGACCGCTAAAAGTCGGGAAATCTCGGAAGTGAGGTCGCAGATCTTCTCCGCGCCTTCTCGTTAGCTGGTGCCACCAGCGACGACACGGAGGTGATCCGGATGCTCAAGCACCAGATGCGTCGAGACCTGCAGTCACTCAAGCGACAGGCGCGCAGGGATCGGCGGGTCACGCTCGGCCTGCTGGCCGGGGTGCTGGCGGCCTGGACCCGTCAGCTCTCGCCGGGTGACCCGCCGGCGGGGCCGGGGGTGCTGCTCGCCCTGTCCGTCGGGCTGCTCACCGCGTCGGGGGCGGCCTGGCTGATGGCGGCCTACTTCGCGGCACGGGCGGTCAGGCCGCGGTCCGAACCGGTGGAGGTGCTGGTCTGGGTGGCGCGGGTGAGCAGGAGCAAGGAGTGGGCGTTCTGCTCGCTGGCCGCGTACGTGGCCTGGCACCTGCTCCAGTTCGTCTCCGCGCTGCTCCTGGCCTGAACGGGGGCGCGGCGGGCCGTCACCTTCGCGGTGGCGTCCCGCCGTCTTCGCGCCACGCGCCGACGGCCGCCCTGATCAGCGGCGCGTAGCCGGCTTCGAGGTCGTCGGGCAGCCGGTCGACGGGGAAGAAGCGCAGGTCGCTGTGCTCCTCGCTGACGCGCGGCTCGACCGGCCCGGTCGGGCCAGCCGCCGGGCAGCTCCCAGGCGTTCCTGGGGTTCCTGCAGAGCAGGACGCCCTCGTCGGTCAGGACCACGCCCTTGATCGAGGCGTGCATGAAATACCAGCCGGTCTCCGCGTCGATCACGAGGGGATCATGACACGGTCCGCGGGCCCGCGGGCGGAACCCGGGGGAAGGCGGGCCGATGGCGGCCGCTTCCGGGGTAGGGGAAGGCAGGGCAATGGGGGCCGGGGGGTCGGGGTCAGGGGAAGGCGGACTGGTGGGGGCCGGTGTCGGGGTCGAACTCGTGGCGGATCCTGGCGCAGTCGTCGAGCAGGGCGCCGTACAGGGGCCACAGGGGGCCCTTGGGCGGGGAGCCGGCCAGCTCGGCGGCCAGGTGGCGCTGCTGGTGCTCGCCTTCGCGCAGGGCCGCGCACAGGTTCGCCATGTCCCTGGACGCGGCCTTGCCCACCTGGATCAGGCCGAAGTCGCGGAAGATGCGCGACAGCGCGCGCAGCTCGCCGGCCAGGGGCTCGGGCAGGTCGGCGGCCTTCTCGCCGGGCAGGCCGCGGGCGCCGGCGACCAGGTCCACCAGCCCGCGCGCGATGCTCCTGAGCTGGTGCCCGGCGTGGTCGAGGCAGGTCGCGGCCTCGGCCGACTGGCGCAGCCGCCGGTCGTAGCGGCGGCGCCGGCGGAAGGTCAGGCGCACGGACTCGGCCGCCTGGTCGGCGGTGTCCTTGGTCTCCTCCAGGCGCTGGGACAGCTCGCGGGCGCGGTCGAGCCAGTCGCGGGCCATGTCCTCCGTCCAGTGGCCGCTCAGCCCGTCGGCCATGTCCTGGGCCAGGTCGGCCAGCTCGGCCGACATGTCGCACAACTCCCTGGCGGCGTGCTCGACGAAGCGCGGCGGCAGGATGAGCAGGTTCGCCGCGATGCCGATGGCCGCGCCGAGCAGGACGTCGGCCAGGCGCGCGAAGCCGTACGTGCGGCCGAGCGAGAGCACCAGCAGGGCGGTGATCGGGATCTGCACGTTCTGGGCCGGCAGGTTGAGCAGCCGGGTCAGCACGAGCCCGGCCACCACCAGCAGGCCCAGCGTCAGCGCGTTGACGCCCATCAGCCAGATCACCCCCGACGCCGCCGCCACCCCGACCACGACCGCCCCGACCTGCTGGAACCCGCGGACGACCGTGCTGTAGGCGGTGGCCGAGACCGTGAGCAGCACCCCGATCGGCACCAGCACGGGCAGCGGCACCTTCAACGCGAACGTGGCGAGCCACCACCCGAACACGCAGGCCAGCGTCACCTTGACCGTCTGGGTGAACGCCTCCCGCTCGGCCCCCAGCCACTTCCGGAACCCCTGGGCGCGCAGGCGCGCGAGCCCGGCCGCCGCGCCCGAGACGATCCGCCCGAGCGGCGCGCCGGCGCTCTGCTGCTTGCGCCCCGGCTCCTTGTCCATACTCCCAGGTCAATGCCCATTCGAGCGGTGGATAGAGGTCGCCGTGCCTGGGTAGCGGCAAGGTTGTGGCGCAGCGGGGCAGCGCGCCCGTCGGAGGTGAAGCATGACCGGCGACCTGGTCGTCCCTGACGCCGCCCGGGGGGTGGTGGTGTTCGCGCACGGCAGCGGCAGCGGCCGGCTCAGCCCGCGCAACCGGTACGTGGCCGAGGTGCTGAACAAGGCCGGCCTGGGGACGCTGCTGTTCGACCTGCTCACGCCCGAGGAGGAGGCCGACCGGGCCAACGTGTTCGACATCGCGCTGCTGGCCGGACGGCTGCTGGAGCGTACGGAGGAGCTGCGCGGGCACGAGGAGGCGGCGGGGCTGCCGATCGGCTACTTCGGCGCGAGCACGGGCGCGGCGGCGGCGCTGTGGGCGGCGGCCGAGCCGGACAACCGGATCGCGGCGATCGTCTCCCGCGGCGGGCGGCCCGACCTGGCCGGGAAGCGGCTGGCCGCGGTGCGCGCGCCCACGCTGCTCATCGTCGGCGGCCGGGACCCGATCGTGATCGACCTGAACGAGGAGGCGCAGCGGCACCTGAGCGCCGAGCACCGCCTGACCGTCGTGCCCGGCGCCACCCACCTGTTCGAGGAGCCGGGCGCGCTGGAGAGCGTCGCCGGACACGCCCGCGACTGGTTCACCACGTACTTCAACGCGCCGTGACCGGTACGGCCTTCAACGGCCCCTGATGGGCGCGGCTTACAACGGCCCGCGATCGGTGCGGCCTTCAACGGCCCGTGACGGGTGCGGGTTTCAACGGCCCGCGATCGGTGCGGCGCCCTTCGCCTCGGCGAGCAGGCGCGCGTAGACCTCGGGGTCGGTGGTCTCGCAGCCCAGGCGGTGACCGGTCAGCTCGCCGTGGTCGTCGCTCGACCCGGTCACTTCGAGGCCGAGCCCGGCGGCGAGGCGGCGCAGGTGGGCGCGGGACTCGTCGTCGTGGTCGAGGTGGTCGGCCTCCACGCCGAAGAGCCCGGCCGCGGCCAGCTCGGCGATCCACTCGTCGGGCACCGCCTCGCCGCGCCGGACCGCCTTAGGATGGGCCAGCACGGGCACCCCGCCGGCCGACCGCACCAGGCGCACCGCGCGTACGGGGTCGAGGGCGTAGCGGGTGACGTGCGCGCGGCCGCCGGCGCCGATCCACTCGGGCGTGAACGCCTCCTCCGGCGCGGCCACGGCCCCCGCGGCGACCATGGCGCGGGCGATGTGCGGCCGTCCGACCGGGCTGTCGCCGGCCACCGCGGCCACCTGCTCCCAGGTGATCGGCACGCCGAGCTCGACCAGCCGCTCGACGGTCAGCCTGCCACGTTCCTCGCGGGCCCGGCGGATGCGTTCGCACTCGGCCAGCAGCTCGGGGTCGGCGGGGTCGAAGAGGTAGGCGAGCAGGTGGATGCTCTGCCCGGCCCGCCGGCACGACAGCTCCATGCCCGGCACCAGCGTCAGGCCCTCGGGCAGCGCCTCGACGGCCGCGCGGTGCCCGGCGACGGTGTCGTGGTCGGTCAGCGCGAGCACGTCGAGGCCGCGCTCGCGGGCGCGGCGCACCACGTCGGCCGGCGGCTGCGTGCCGTCGGAGGCGGTGCTGTGGCTGTGCAGGTCGATGCGCATCGCTCGATGGTAGGCGGTCACACCTGCACGGTCGCGAGGATGCGGCCGTCCAGGGTCTCGATGGTGAAGTGGTTGAGGTCGTCCTGGGTCAGGCTGGTGCCGCCGTGCAGCAGCAGGGGGTCGGGGGCGCCCGGGACGCCGTACCCCTTGTCGGGCACGCCCCAGCTCGCCACGGTCTCCGAGCGGCCGTCGTCGCCGAAGGCCACCAGCCGGCACTTCAGCGGCCCCTTGACGCCCTTGAGCTCCAGCGCCACGTGGGTGCCCCAGCCCTTGTCCTCGACGCCCACCACGCCGGACACGCCGGTCGCGGGGTCGTTGACCGGGTAGGTGCGGCCGGTCATGAGCAGGGCGCGGGCTGGGCTGTGCACGCTGTCGGGGTTGGGGCCCGAGGTCGCCGCGTTGACGGCGAGGAAGACGCCGGTCGCGACGAGGAAGCACGCGGCGGCCGACATGAGCCCCCGGTGGAGGGTGCGGCGGCGGCGCTCCACGGCGGCCCGGCGCACCAGCAGCGACTCGACCGGGGAGTCCAGTTCTGCATCGACCGGTCCGGCGCGCAGGTCGTCGGGATCGACGTCGCGCATCAGCTCCCCCATGGCCGCGAACGCGCCGACCTCGCCGGCGCAGCTCGGGCAGCCGTGCAGGTGGCGTTCGAAGGCGTTGCGCTCGTCGTCGTCCAGCAGGCCCAGCGCGTACGCCGCCACGTCCTCGTGGTGCACTTCGTTCACGGGAGCCCCACCCCCCTTTCCTCCAATGCGATGCGTAACGCCCGCATCGCGTAGTACACGCGGGACTTCACCGTGCCCACGGGCACGCCGATCGTCTCCGCGGCCTCCTGCAGTGTGCGATCGCGCAGGAAGGTCTCCGTGAGCACCTGGCGGTGCGCCGGCGACAACGAGAGCATGGCGTCGGTCACCACGATCTCGCGCAGCAGGCGGTCGTCCTCGGCGGCCACGGCGTTCGCCCGTTCCGGGACCTCCTCCACGGTGTCGAGGGGACGCGTGCCGGCCCGGCGCCGGTCGTCGATCACGACCCGGCGGGCCACGGTGGCCAGCCAGGGCATCAACGAGCCGTTGTCGGTCCGCAGGTCCCCCAGGTTGCGCCAGGCGCGTACCAGCGTCTCCTGGACGACGTCCTCCGCCCAGCGCCGGTCGCCGCCCGTCAGCCGCACGGCGAAGGCCATCAGCGGGGACCCGTATTCGCGGTACAGGGCCCGCACCATGGCCTCGTCGGTCACACGATGATTCACGCGGCGACTCCTCGCGCTGCGTACATCATGAAATGTCGCCCGGATAACTACTGATATTGAATTATTGCCCTAGCACGGGCGAGGAACAAGATACGGGATTTGCATCAATCCCCCCACCTGTTGATTCATCGATAAAAAGCTGATCATTCCCCCGAAGACGCACGCCCGTGCCGACCCGCCGCTCGCGGCCGTACCTCCGAACGTGCCTCCAGACGTGCCGGCTCGTGCGGACCGGCCCATGCCTCGGCCTCGCGCAGCAGGTCGCGCACCGAGGCGTGCCGGGCGGAGGCCGCGTGCCCGAGCAGGACGCGCACCAGCTCGATCGCCGTCGGCCGGGCGGCCGGGTCCGGCCGGCGGCACCGGTCGACCAGGCCGCGCAGCGGGGGCGGCAGCCGGCCGAGGTCGTCGCCGCCCCCGGTGTGCCCGGCGGCGGCGAAGACGATCACGTCGGCCCACTCGCGCACGTCGGCCGGCGGCAGGTCGCTGCTCCGCGGGCCGGGCGCGAACGACGCCTCGCCGAGCGGCCCGACCAGCACGTTGTGCGGCCCGAGCCGCAGCCCCGCGATCCCGGTCAGATGCAGCCTGGCCATGGTGGCGGCCGTGCCCAGCGCGAGCCGGTGCAGCGCCTCCCCCTCGTACGGCCCCGCCGCCGCGACCACGTCGGCCAGCGGCTCACCCATGCCCAGGTAGTCGCGCGGCCGAAGGGCCAGCCCGCCACCCCATCCCTGACTGTCCATCGCCGTCCTCCGGCTCGGTGCTCGTCGTCAGGGTGTACGCCGTCCCGCGCGGGCCGGGTTCAACGGCTCCCATGCGGAAAACTCATGGAACGGCCGTGAAGAACTCGTAGCTGTGACCGTTCGGGTCGCGCACGTAGACGCCCCTGCCGCCGCCCAGGTCGTTGGTCCGCCGGTCCCAGCCGTTCCAGGGGCCCGAGCCGTACTCGACGTCCGGGTCGGCGGCGAGCCGGGCCAGGAGCGCGTCGAAGGCGTCGTCGTCCAGCAGGAAGGCGTAGTGGCCGGGCTGGGCGTGGTGGCGGTCGTCGAAGTCGAGGGTGGTGTCGTCGTTGATCCGTACGGGCGTGAACGGCCCCGACGGCGCGCCCGCCTCCAGGCCCAGCAGCCCGGCGAGGAAGGCCGCCGCCACGTCCTTGTCGGCGGCGGGGACGATCAGGTGGTCGAGCGTGATGCCCATGGCGCTCTCCTCTCAATTGCATGCGATACGCATACAATATCCGCATAGACTGTTCCGGTGAACGACGACTTCTCCGCCGACGGCGGCCCCGCGCTCTTCCGGCTGGTCCGTTTCTGGTCGCGCCGCTGGGCCGGGCAGGCGGTCGGCGAGCTGGGCCAGGTCCAGCACGTCCTGGTCCTGGAGGCGGTGCGCAGCTCCCCCGGCGAGGCGGACGTCGCCACCGTGGCCCACCAGCTCGGCCTCGACCACTCGGGCGCCAGCCGCATGGTCAAGGACGCCGTCGCCGCCGGCCATCTCGTCCGCGAGACCAGCCAGCACGACCGGCGCCGGGCCGCGCTGCGGGTCACCGGCAGCGGCGAGGCCCTGCTGGCCGCCGCCCGGCAATGGCAGCGGCACGTCTTCGACGACCTGACCGCGTCCTGGGACGAGGCGGACCGGCGGCGGTTCGGCGCCTACCTCGGCCGCCTGGCCGGCGACGTGGGCGCCTGACATTTCGGTCGCAAATTTAGATGAGATCAGCTCATGTTCGGTCTTGCCGGGACCCTTCCGGCGGTGGATGCTTGCGGCGACCCCGGTACCGCAGCCTGGGAGGTGGTCCCGTGTTCCACCGTCTCATCCGCCGGGCGGCCGCAGCCGTCCTTCTCCTGACCGGCGCGCTGGTCGCGCCGTCCGTCCCGACCGCCGCCGCGCACGCCGCCGCCGCCGTGAGCGGCTTCGTGGACGGCCACAGCCACCTGTTCTCGTACGAGACGTTCGGCGGCATGCTCATGTGCGGCAAGCCGTTCGACCCCGACGGCATCGAGCACGCGCTGACCGACTGCCCCGACCACTACCCGAACGGCGAGCTGGCCTGGTACGAGAACTTCACCAGGACCGGCAAGCCCACCGGCACCCACGACCCGGTGGGCTGGCCCACCTTCCGCGACTGGCCGGCCAACGACTCGCTGACCCACCAGCAGGCGTACTACACCTGGGTCGAGCGCGCCTGGCGCGGCGGGCTGCGGGTGCTGGTCAACGACCTGGTGGCCAACCGGCAGCTGTGCGCGATCTACCCGCTGAAGAAGTACTCCTGCGACGAGATGACGTCCATCCGCCTGCAGGCCCAGCGGGCCCGCGAGCTCCAGGACCACATCGACGCCGAGTCGGGCGGCCCCGGGCGCGGCTGGTTCCGCCTCGTGAACGACCCCGCCGAGGCCAGGAGCGTGGCCGCGGCCGGCAAGCTGGCCGTCGTCCTCGGGATCGAGACGTCGGAGCCGTTCGGCTGCCGGCAGATCCTCGGCATCCCGCAGTGCACGAAGTCCCAGATCGACCGGGGCCTGGACGAGATGTACGCGCTCGGCGTGCGCAGCATGTTCGTCTGCCACAAGTACGACAACGCGCTGTGCGGCGTGCGCTTCGACTCCGGCACCCAGGGCGCGATCGTCAACGTCGGCAACCTGCTGTCCACCGGCTCGTTCTGGCAGGCCCGCACCTGCACAGGACCCGAGCACGACAACACCATCGACCCGGCCGGCGTGCTGCCCGACCAGATCGCGCGGCTGCTCCCGCCGGGCGTCTCGCTGCCGCTGTACCCGCCGGCGCCCCACTGCAACACCCGGGGTCTGACCTCGCTCGGCACGTACATGGTCCAGGGCCTGATCCGGCGCGGCATGATGGTGGAGATCGACCACATGAGCGTGAAGGCCGCGGCCCAGACGCTCGGCCTGCTGGAGGCGGCCCGCTACCCCGGCGTGATCTCCTCCCACAGCTGGGCCGACCCGGGCTTCTTCAGCCGGATCTACGCCCTCGGCGGCATGATCACCCAGTACGGCCACAACTCCCCGGACTTCGTCGCGGAGTGGCGGCGCACCGCGCCGCTGCGGCAGCAGTACAACGTGGGATACGGCTACGGCCTGGACGTCAACGGCATGGGCCGCCTGCCCGCCCCGCGCGCGGGCAACGCCGCGAACCCGGTGACGTACCCGTTCACGTCCTTCGACGGGAGCGTGCGCCTCGACCGCCAGCGCACCGGGCAGCGGGTCTGGGACGTCAACGTCGACGGCGTGGCCAACTACGGCCTGGTCCCCGACTGGATCGAGGACATGCGCCTGCTCGCCGGTCAGGACATCGTCCGTGACCTGGCGAGCGGCGCGGAATCGTACCTGCGGACCTGGGAGGCGACCGCCGCGCGGCGACTGCCCTGAGGCGGGCGTCCCCGTCGTTCACGCGACCGGCTGGACGGACCGCGAGGTCCGCCGGCCGGTGGCGAGGTTGAGCAGCAGCGAGGCCGCGGTCAGCGCCACGCCGAACCACACGACGCTGGTCACGCCGACGTTGTCGGCGAACAGCCCGCCGAAGAGCGCGCCGAGCGCGATGGAGGTGTTGTACGCCATCGTGTTGAGCGACATGGCCGCCTCGAAGGTCTCCGGCGCGGCGGCGAGCGTCATGTTGATCTGGGCGAGCTGCACCACCCCGAACGACAGCCCCCAGACGACCAGCGCCACGATCGCCCCCGTGGCGCTGCCGCCGAGCGCGAGCAGCAGCAGCATGGCCGTCACGAGCCCCGCGGCGCCGACGACGAAGCTGCCCCGCAGGCTGCGGCTCACGGTGTGCCCGGCGACGAAGTTGCCGATCGCGCCGGCCACCCCGAACACCATCAGCACCCCGGTCACCAGCAGCGGCGAGGCGCCCGCGTTGGCCTCCAGGAAGGGCCGGACGAAGGTGTAGGCCCCGAAGTGGCCGAGCACGAACAGCACCACCGTGAACAGCACCATGCGCAGCGGCACGTTCCGCAGCGGAAGCCCGAACACCTCGCGGACCGAGACGGCGTTCGCCGACGGCAGCGACGGGATCGCGAAGGCGACCGCCAGGAACACCAGCCCGCTCAGCCCGCTCCAGATGAGGAACGTCGTGCGCCAGTCGGTGAGGCTCTCCAGGAAGGTGCCGAGCGGGATGCCGACCACGGTGGCGACCGAGATGCCGGACATCACGATGGCGGCGGCCCGGTTGGCGTGCCGTTCCTCGACCAGCCGCATCGCCATGCTCACGCCGATGGCCCAGAACACGCCGCTGGCGAAGCCCAGCAGGAGCCGCGTCGTCAAGATCACCGTGTAGCTCGGCGCGATGCCGGTCACCAGGTTGCCCACGGCCAGCACCGCCAGCAGAACCGACAACAGCACCCGCCGGTTGACCCGCCGCGACCACGCCACGATGAACGGCACGCCCAGCCCGGCCGACACGCCCTGCAACGTCACCATCAACCCGGCCGCGCCCACGGAGATGCCCAGATCCTCGCTGAGCGGGGTCAGCAGCCCCACCGGCATCAACTCGGTCGTGAGGAAGACGAAAAGGCTGGCCGTGATCGCGGCGACCCCCGCCCACGCCCGGAAGGCGGAGCGCGTCGCCTGCGGAGAAAGAGTTTGCGTCATGCGCCCAGCCTGCCGACTCTCCATTGATGAGTCCAACACATAGTTTTCATCGCGATCGATCGTCTGACACGATTGATCCATGGAGCTTCAACAGCTGCGGTACGTCCTCGCCGTCGCCGAGACCAGCAACTTCACCCGGGCCGCCGAGCGCTGCCGGGTCGTGCAGTCGGCGCTCAGCCACCAGATCGCCGCCCTGGAGCGGGAGCTGGGCGCCCGGCTGTTCGAGCGCACCAGCCGCCGCGTGCGGCTGACCGCGGCCGGGGAGGCGTTCCTGCCCGCGGCCCGCGACTGCCTGGAGGCCGCCGACCGGGCGCGGACCGACGTCGCGGCGGCCAGCGGGGAGATCCGCGGGCGGCTCGCCGTCGGCTCGATCCCCACGGTTTCCGCCGTGGACCTGCCGGTCGTGCTGAAGGAGTTCCGCCGCCGCCACCCGCGGGTGCGCATCACGCTGGTCTCCGCCGGCAGCGAGGACCTGATCGAACGCGTCCGGCGCGGCGAGACGGACGTCGCCTTCCTCGGCCTGCCGACCCGCGCGGAGCCGAAGGCCGTCCAGAGCCGCCCGCTGGCCCGGGGCGAGCTGGTCGCCGTCGTCGCCCCGGAG
>NZ_JBSFGJ010000130.1:0-21821 GCF_053596515.1 Nonomuraea sp. NPDC001684 | reverse complement strand
GGTCCGCGGCCGTGACCGCGGTGGCCTTCCTGCCGCCGGGCCGGTGGCGCACCCGGGACAGCAGCGGCGGCCGGTAGCCCTCGCCGGGGAACTGCTCGCGGAACTCCTCCTTGCACAGCAGGTCGGACTCGGAGACGACGCCGATGACGTGCCGGTCGTCGTCGAGCACCGGCACGGCGCCGATCCCGCGGCCGGCCAGCGCCTCGGCGATCTCCTTGAACGGGGTGGCGGCGCCCACGGAGACGACCTCGCGGGTCATCACGTCCTCGACGGTCAGGTTCATCGTTCACCTCGGGGGTTCTCGGTCCTGACTCCATCCCATCCGGCGACGCGGCCCCGCCGTAGGGGCGTTGGTCCCTGGACGGCGGGCCGGGAGTCCCCGCCGCCGCTTCAAGATCGCTCGCGCACCACCGCGACGGTGCAGCGCGCGTGGTGCAGGACGCCGCGCATCACCGAGCCGAGCACGAACGAGCCCAGCCCGCTCCTGCCCTGCGAGCCGAGCACCAGCAGGTCAGCCCGGTCGCCCGCGGCGACGAGCGTCTTGACGGGGTGGCCGCACTGGACGTCCGCGATCACCCTGACGTCGGGATGCCGTTCCTGCCACGGGGTGAGCTGCTCCCTGGTGACGCGCAGGTGGCTCTCCCGCAGCGCTTCGATGTCGCAGGAGAAGTCGGGCGCCAGCGCGAACGGCAGCGGCCAGGCGTGCACCGCCCGCAGGCTGCCGCCGCGCAGCTCGGCCTGCCGGAAGGCGTAGTCGAGGGCCGGTTCGCAGGCGGGGGAGCCGTCCACGCCGACGACGACCTCGTCGTGGGAGGCGGCGTCCCCGTCGCGGACGACGACCACCGGGCCGGGCGCCTGACCGGCCACGCTCATGCTGACCGAGCCGAGCACGGCACCGGCGAAGCCGCCCGCCCCCCTGCGCCCCACCACCAGCTCGGCGGCCTCGGCCGCCTGCTCCCGGAGGGCGACCGACGCCTTCCCGGTCATGACCCGGGTGCTCACCTCGACCGTGGGCCGGCGTTCGCCGACGATCTCCTGCGCCTTGGCCAGGATCTCCCGCGCGCGCTCGGTCATCGAGCTCTCCCACTCGACGGCGGCGATCTGCGGAACCTGGTACGGCCAGGTCTCCACCACGGACACGATCCGCAGCGCGGCCCCCGCCCTGAAGGCGTCGTCGGCAGCCCACGCCACGGCGTCGAACCCGGACGGCGATCCGTCGACACCCACCACGACCAGCTCAGACATCGCTCAATACCTCCCCTACTCATTCAGCCGTCCGGGAGGTGAGCGGACAGGATCGCCAGCCCCAAAACTTGGAGAAATCTGACGGCGGAGGCGATCCGGGGCGGCTCCGGACGGCTTCCGGCCCGCGAACTTGGGGTTTCTTCGCCCGCTCCTGACTTTGGGCAGGCGGGGACCGAGGAAGATCCACGGCCGGGAGGCAGCATGCCGGGACGGATCATGGTCGGCGTGGACGGGTCCGCTCCGTCGGACGCCGCGTTGGGCTGGGCCGCCGACGACGCGGCGCGTACGGGCGCGGAGCTGCACATCGTGCACGCCCTGGACCGGCAGCCGTACAGCGTCGGCAGGTTTCCCGACTTCGGGCAGTGGAACAACCTGCTGCTGGCGGCGTCCAGGGTGCTGGAGCGGGCCGAGGCGGCCGTCCGGGCGCGGCAGCCGTCCGTGCCGGTGCACGCCGAGATCGTGGAGGGGACGCCCGCGGCCGTCCTGCAGGATCAGGCGCGGCGGGCGGACGAGCTGGTCATCGGCAACCGGGGGCTGGGCGGGTTCGCCGGCGCGCTGCTCGGATCGGTGACCACGCAGGTGGCCGGTCAGGTGCGGTGTCCCGTGGTGGTGGTGCGCGCGGACCCGCCGGAGCGGGTCGGCGAGGTCGGCGTCGGGATCGACGACTCCGGCGTCTGCGAGCCGGCCATCGGCTACGCCTTCGAGCAGGCCAGGCTGCGCGGCGCCACGCTGCGCCTGATCCACGCCTGGCAGATCCCCGTGCACGCCTTCGCGCCGGAGATCGCCTACGACGTGGACGAGGTCCGGGCCGCCCAGCGCGCGGTGATCCGGACCAGGACGGCCGGATGGCGGGAGAGGCATCCCGAGGTGACGATCGTGGAGGACGTGCAGAGCGCCCATCCGGTCGAGGCGATCACCGGCGCGCCCTGCGACCTGCTGGTGGTCGGCTCCCGCGGCCGGGGCGCGTTCGGCTCGCTGCTGCTCGGCTCGGTCAGCAGAGGGGTGCTGCACCACGCGCGCTGCCCGGTCGCGGTGATCCGTCCCGCCGACGACGCCGGGGGCCGCGAGCCGCGGTGAAGGACGGGCGGCGCGAATCAGAGCCCCGCGAGCCGGTGAATCAGGGCCCGTGAGCCGTGGTGACGGGAGGGCGGCGCGATCAGGGGCTGCGCCGCCGTCCCCAGTCCTCGCCGGCCCGCGCCCACTGGACCTCCCATTCCCGGTACCGCCGCCGATCCGTCCACCACCGGAACGCCGTGAACCCGCCCGCGGCGGCCAGGGCGATTACGGACATGAGCAGGAGGCCGGTCACCACGCCCCTCGTCCGCAGGACGGTACGGGCGGTGGGCGGCGGCACGGGCCGGCCGGCGGCGTCGATCCACAACGGGACCGTCGAACCGGCCCTGGCCACCCCGGGGACCGGCACCGGGCCGCTGCGCGCCGCGCCCGAGGACGTCGTCCAGCTCGCCATCGCCCGCTGCTCGCCCACCGGCATCTCGGTGAGGGCGACGCGGGCGGCCGGCGCGTCGGCCAGCAGCGTCGCCCTGACCTGGTGCCGCCCCACGGCGTGCGCGCTCTCCTCGTGGAGCGCGCCCTCGTAGGCCAGCCGGCCCACGAGGACGGCGGGCCAGACGCCCGCCAGCACCACGAGCCCGGTCACCAGCACCGCGAGCGCCTCCAGCCGGTCGGAACGGCGGCGCAGGGGATTGCCGTCGGGACGGTACAGGCGTACGCGCCGGGCCAGAAGGTCGATCAACGCTTTCAACGGACACCTCCTTGAAGCACTGTGCGGGCGCCCCGGCGGGGACGGCAGGGGCGGGCGGCTCTTGACGGGAGGACCTTCGTCCCGAGTCCGTCAGGACGGACGGGGCGGCCCCGCGTACGGATCACGGAGGACAAGGCGTGGTCACCCCGCCATCATGAACGAACCAAGAAGATCAACATGGCCGTTCTCCTGGGAAGACGTGCCAAGCGGCACCCCGGCCGGCCTCAGCCGGGCGCCAGCGAACGGGGGATCGAGTCCGACGGCCCGGCGGGATGCCCGGTACGCCCCGCCGCGTCATAGATCTTGACCCACCGGATCGCCGGGAACTGCTTGAGCGTCGGCCTGATCTGGTCGGCGATGGTGAAGGCCGATCCGCTGCCGTCGACCGGGCCGGTCAGGTGGACCCTGGCGATCCCGTCCGCGACGGTCAGCCTGCCGAAGCCGGTGGCCTTGGAGCTGACGAAGCGCAGGCCGCGCGCCCGTTCGGCCTCGGTCGGGCCGGCGAACAGCCGTTGCAGCGCGCCGTAGGCGGTCGCCGGCGGGGCCACCGGGCGGGTCACGGCCGCCGTGCGCGGGCTCCGGGCGGTGGTGTCGAGGAAGTGGTCGCGTACGGACACGGTCCGGTAGGACGTGGTGAGGTCGACGACGACCCGGCTCGGCCGGGTGAGCGTGCGGACCTGGTAGGGCACGCGCCTGGCCAGCCCGACGCCGAAGGTGAGCGCGGCCTCGAAGTCCCCGGTGTTGACGACCTGGACGACGCCGGGCAGCGCGTAGGTGCGGCGGGTGGGGCCGTAGGTGACCCGGCCCCGGCGGTCGTGGCCGTCGGCCTGGTCGAAGCGGACCTGGAGGAGGGCGTCGCCGACCGCGCCGACCGTCCGTCCGGAGCCGTCGGCGACCAGCCGGGACACGTAGCGCACGTCGTGCCGGGCCGGGACCGGGCCGCGGAACTCGAAGACCAGCCGGTCCAGGCCGGGCAGGTGCGCGGCCCGGATGCCGACCAGGACGGGGACGGCGGCCTGCCGCGCCGCCCGCGCGGGTAAGGCCGGCACGCCGGTGACGGTCACCGCCAGGGCGGCGGCGAGGAGGGAACGGATCGGGACCATGATCATCATCTCTTTCCCGTGAACGATCCTGGTCCCAGACTGACGCGCGCGACCGCGGGGCGACACCGCCGGACGTCCTGAACTCCGTGGCCCTCCGGCACTCGCGCCGGCCCCGGAAGTGTCCTTGGACCCTCGTGGCGCGGGTCCTCCGGCCCTGTGCCTGGCGTCCTGGGAGGTCTCATCCTGGCGGGGTAGGCCGGACAGAGAAGACCGAACATTTCGACGCGGTCGTCTTCTGGAGGTGGACCATGAGCACGTGCTCGCCGAGACAGGCCATGGACGCGGCGGTCGAGGCCGCTCGATGGGCCCCTTCCGTGCACAACACCCAGCCGTGGACCTTCTCGGTCTCCGACGTGGAGATCGGGTTGAAGGCCGACACCGGCAGGCAGCTCAAGGCCGGTGACGTGACCGGGCGGGAGCTGGTGATCAGTTGTGGCGCGGCGCTGTTCACGATGTGCGTCGCGATGCGGCGCGCGGGTTTCGAGCCGGTCGTCCGGGTCCTGCCGGATCCCGATCGGCCCGGGTTGCTGGCGACGGTCCGGCCGGGCCGGGAGAGCGAGCCGGACGAGGTGACGCGGGTGCTCGCGGGCGAGATCGAGCGGCGTCACACGCATCGGGCGGGTTTCGCCGACGTCCCGGTCCCTGACGCGTTCGTGGAGTCGCTGGTGAGGGCGGCGATGGGCGAGGGGGTCCGGTTGACGCCCGTCCGGTCGGCGGAGGCGGTGGAGGTGCTGGCCGCGCTGACCCGGGCGGCGCAGGGCGTGCAGGAGCAGGATCAGCGGTTCGGGCTGGAGGTCGTGCGATGGGCCAGGCCGCCGGGCAGCACGCGGGCCGACGGTGTGCCGGCCGGGAGCTACCCGCGAGAGGGCGCGCCGACGGAGGCGGTCTTCCCCCAGCGTCACTACGCGTGGCGGCAGGGCTGGGGCGCGCCGGGCGGCCAGGACGAGACGGCCGTCGGGGTGGTCGCCGTGCTGACCACGCGGGCGGACGACCGGCGGGACTGGCTGGCCACCGGCCAGGCGCTGCAGCGGGTGCTGCTGCAGGCGTCGGCGCACGGGGTCAGCGCCGCCTTCCACACGCAGGCCCTGGAGCTGGAGCTGTTGCGGGAGTTCCTGCGGCTGGAGCTGTGCTCCGGGGAGCATCCGCAGATGATCATGCGGCTGGGGGTCACCTTCGAGGAGAAGGGCACGCCCCGGCGTCCGCTCTCCGACGTCCTGGGGTGAGCGCGGCGCCCTTCTAGAATCCGCAGGCATGGGGACTGACAGGCTGCGCCGCAAGCCGTACGAGAAGGAACTCCTCCGCCTCCAGGAAGAGCTGGTGGAGTTGCAGGAGTGGGTGCGGGCCGAGGGGCGGCGCGTCGTGGTGATCTTCGAGGGGCGCGACGCCGCGGGCAAGGGCAGCACGATCAAGCGGGTCACCGAGTACCTGAACCCGCGGGTGGCCAGGATCGCCGCGCTGCCCGTCCCGACCGACCGGCAGCGGTCGCAGTGGTACTTCCAGCGGTACGTCGAGCACCTGCCGGCCGCGGGGGAGATCGTGCTGTTCGACCGGAGTTGGTACAACCGGGCCGGGGTCGAGCGGGTGATGGGGTTCTGCACGCAGGAGGAGTACACGCGCTTCCTGCACCAATGTCCGATCTTCGAGAGGCTGCTGGTCGAGGACGGGATCCTGCTGCGCAAGTACTGGTTCTCGGTGAGCGACGCCGAGCAGGAGCGGCGCTTCCACGACCGGCTGGCGGACCCGATGCGCCGGTGGAAGTTGTCGGCGATGGACCTGGAGTCGATCACCAGGTGGGAGGAGTACTCCCGGGCCAAGGACGAGATGCTGGTGCACACCGACATCCCCGAGGCGCCCTGGTACGAGGTGGAGAGCGAGGACAAGCGGCGGGCCAGGATCAACATGATCGCGCACCTGCTGTCCACGATCCCCTACCGGCGGGTCGAGCGGGCGCCGCTGGAGATCCCGCCGCGACCGCCCGCCACCGGCTACCGGCGTCCCCCGCGCCGCGCCGGGGGGTACGTCCCCGACGTCACGGCCGACCTCTGAGCGGGCCCGGCAGCCGACGTCCGGGCGCCCGGGGCTGAGGGCCTGGCGGGACGTCACCTTCGGCGGGCTCACTCCGTCTTACGGGTGGCTGTTCGCAGCGGACCCTTTCGGCAACCTTGGAGTGATTCGTGAAACTCACCGTCTTCGGCGCCGGCGGCGGCGTCGGCCGGCAACTGCTCGCCCAGTCACTGGCCCAGGGGCACGACGTCACGGCGGTCGTGCGCGACCCGGCCAGGCTGGACGGGCTGCCGGTCCGGGTCGTGCCCGTCGCCGACCTGACCACGGCCGAGGCAGGCGACCTGCGGCCCGCCGTCGAGGGCGCCGATGCCGTCCTGTCGGCGCTCGGCCCGCCGAACAACGCCGCGGCCGGGGTGGCGTCCCGGGGCACCAAGGCCATCCTCGCGGCCATGGAGGCCGCCGGAGCCCGCCGGCTGGTCGTGGTGAGCGCCGCCCCGGTGGGCACCACCCCCTCGCCGGGCCGCCCCAACCCGCCCCGGCACGACCCGGGCGACGGGCCGTTCCTGCGATACGTGGTGTATCCGCTGGTCAAGGCCGCGCTGCGCCCGCAGTACCTGGACCTGGCCGTCATGGAGGACGCCGTGCGCGACAGCGGCCTGGACTGGACGCTGGTCCGGCCGGTGCAGCTCACCGACAAGCCCTTGACCGGCGCCTACCGGACGGCGGTGGGCCAGAACGTGCCCGGCGGCCGGTACGTCTCCCGCGCCGACGTCGCCCACGCCATGCTCGCCGCGCTCGGCCGTCCGGAGACGGTCCGGCAGGTCATCGGCATGGCTGACTGACCCGCTCGCCGATCAAGGAAATCCGGCGTACCGGACTTGATCCTCCCTTGTGGGGGAAAAGATGATTGTCTTTGCTTGTGTCCGGTGATCTGCTCGACGTCGTCCTGGTCGTTCTGGTGGTCGGGTTCGGCGTGGCGGGGTTCCGGCAGGGGTTCGTCGTCGGGGTGACGAGCTCGATCGGGTTCGTCGCCGGATGCGTGCTGGGCATCGCCGTCGCCCCCGCCGTGACGAACGCGCTCGTGACCGGCGACATCGCGCAGACGGCCTTCGCGGTCGTCATCGTGTTCCTGATCGCGCTGGCCGGCCAGTTCGCCGCGTCCACCCTGGGGGTGCGGTTACGCACGTACCTGCCCGGCGAACCGGCCCGGATCCTGGACTCCCTGGGCGGCGGGCTGGTCAACGCCACGTTCGTGCTGCTGGTCGCCTGGCTCGTGGGCAGCCTGCTGGTGTCCGGCCCGTGGACGCTGGTGGTGGAGCAGATCCGCGGCTCGGCGCTGCTGTCCACGCTCGACGCGGCGGCGCCCGAGGCGGCGCGGAACTGGCAGCGGCCCTTCAAGCGGTTCATCGACCGGTCCGACTTCCCGCCGGTGCTCGACACCATCGCCGGGATGAGCCCCGTCCGGGTGCCGCCGCCGGACGTGGCCGTGCTGCGCAGCCCGGCGCTGCGGCAGGCCAGGACGGGCATCCTGCAGGTCCAGGGGACCGCCTCCTCCTGCGGCAAGCGCATCACCGGCACCGGCTTCACGTACGCGCCCGACCACATCATGACCAACGCGCACGTCGTGGCCGGGGTGGACACGGACCTGCAGGTGGTCGACCACCAGCAGCGGCCGCACCCGGCGCAGGTCGTCTGGTACAACCCCCGGCGGGACGTCGCGGTCCTGTACGTCCCCGGCCTCGGGCTGCCCCCGCTCTCCTTCGACACCCGGGCCAGGGAGGGTCAGGACGCGCTGGTCGCCGGCTACCCGAACGGCGGCGGCTTCACGCCGGAGCCCGCCCGCGTCGCCGCGCGGCAGCGGGCCGGCAGCCCCGACATCTACCACGCCTCGCAGGTGACCAGGGACGTCTACCTGGTCCGGGGCAAGATCCAGCAGGGCAACTCCGGCGGCCCGCTGCTCGCCGTGGACGGCCGCGTGCTGGGCGTGATCTTCGCCGCCGTCGCCGGCCAGGTGGAGACCGGCTACGCGCTGACCGCCGGCGAGGTCGCGCCCGACGCCCGCCAGGCCGCCACGGCCACGAACCCCGTCAGCACCCAGTCCTGCGACTGACCCCGGCCCGCCCGCGGTGACCGGTGCTCACGCCGGCCCGGACGCCGCCAGCGGGAGCGGGTCGAAGGCGTGCCCGGCCCACAACCGGCGCGACGCCTCCTCCGGGTACGCCGCCGTGCCCGGCTCGGCGTCGATGATCCAGGTCAGCCGCTCGCGCGGCTCGTACGCCGGCCAGCCCGGGTCTCCGGTCGCGGCGAAGGCGGTCCACGCCGCCCGCACCCGGGCCGACAGCTCGGCGGCCTCCGGCGGCGGCTCCTGGCCGAGCAGCAGCCCGGCCGCGCCCGCGGTCAGGTTGCCGAACGTCAGCGGCAGGCCCAGCCCGTGGCACGCGCCGAGCATCCCGCCCATGCCGGGGGCGGGCCAGGTCAGCTCGTACAGGTGAGCCCGGCCGCGCCCGCCGTGGGCCTCGGCCAGCCGTACGGACGGCATCCGGAACAGCCAGTCGGAGTGGACCAGCTCGTACAGCCGCTCGTCGCCGGCCTCCGGATGGGCGGCCCGGTAGGCCGCCGGGTCGGGGGCCAGCGCCCGCAGCGCGGCGGCCGCCTGCTCGGCGGTGACCTGGCCGAGCTCGCCGCCGAGCGCCATGAACAGCCGGTACTCGTCGCGGTTGTGCCCCACGAGCAGGTCCACCCCGCCTGCCGGCGACCGCCAGGGCGTCGCGGGCAGCACCTCGCCGTCCACGACCGGCGCGAACGGCGTGCGGACGTGCGCGGCCAGGCCCCAGCGCGGACTGCCGCCCATGCCGGCCGCCACCGCGTCGCCGGCCTCGATCAGCCGTTCCTGCGGCAGGCGCGCCAGCTCGTCCGCGTGCGGGGCCGCTCCCAGCTCGGCGGCCACCGCGGCGGCGAGATCGGCGGCCAGCTCGGGGGTGAAGAACAGGCCCGGCACGCTCTGCGCGATCGCCCGGCGGAACAGGCCGGCCGCGCCGGGCATCGTCATCAGCGCCGCGATGCTCCCGGCTCCGGCGGACTCGCCGAAGACGGTGACCAGGTCGGGGTCGCCGCCGAAGGCCGCGGCGTTCTCGCGCACCCAGCGCAGGGCGGCCACCTGGTCCAGCAGGCCGCGGTTGGCGGGCGCGCCGCGGAAGTGCCCGAAGCCCTCGGCGGAGACCCGGTAGTTGACGGTGACCACGACGACGCCGTCCCGGGCGAGCACGCCGCCGTCGAAGAGCGGGTCGCCGGACCAGCCGTACATGTAGCCGCCGCCGTGGATCCACACCATCACCGGCAGCCGGGTCGCGCCCAGGTCGGGGGTCCACACGTTGGCGGTCAGCCAGTTCCCGTCGGTGCCGGCGTCGCCGGCGGCGCCCAGCAGCCTGGACTGCGGCGGCGGCGGGCCGAACGCGGCGGCCTCGCGCACGCCGTCCCACGCCTCGGGCGGCGCCGGGGCGGCCAGCCGCAGGCCGCCCACCGGTGGGCGCGCGTACGGCACGCCGCGGAAGACGGCCACGCCGCCCTCGATCCGGCCGCGCAGCCGGCCCGTGCGGACGGTGACCTGCGGGTGAGCGGTTCCGGCGGCGCTCATGGCACGCTCCTCGTCCGGGGGACGGCTCCGACGGCCGTGCGCGGCTATCCTCACCCCGGACGGGGGCCGGCCGCATCCCGTTTTCCGACGGCCGGGCCACGGCGATGGCATGGGACGGCCAGGTGGGGGTATGCGGTCCGGATCTCCCACCCCGGAAGGAGCCGCCGGAATGTCTGGCCGCATCGCCGACCCGTGGGGTTCGCGCACGCCGTACGGGCCGCGCGAGGACGGCGCACATGGACGGCAAGACCCGGCGACTGCGAGGACGAGACCGCCACCCAGATGACCTGGGCCCGCGGCCGGATGAAGCAGGCGGCCCGCAGACGCTGGTCGTCGCGTCCGGGTAGCGCCCGGCCCCGGCGGTCAGCCGTCGAAGACGATCAGCTGGCGCAGGGCGGCGCCGTCGGCGAGCTGGTCCATCGCCTCGTTGACGGCCGCCAGGCCGATCCGGGCCGAGACCAGCCGCTCCACCGGCAGCCGGCCCTCGCGCCACATCCGGGCGAACACCGGGATGTCGCGGGCCGGCAGCGCCGAGCCCAGGTAGCTGCCGATGACGCTGCGCCCGCCGGCCACCAGCGCGAGCGGCGAGATCGAGGCGCGGGCGCCGGGCGCGGGCAGGCCCACGCTGACGGTGCGGCCGCCGGGGGCCGTCGCGGTCACCGCGGTCTCGAACGCCCGCGCGCTGCCCGCCGCCTCGACCACGACGTCCGCCTCACCGGGCAGCTCGTCCGGGCCGTACACCTCGTGCGCGCCCAGCTCGCGGGCCATGGCGAGCTTGGCCGGGTTGGCGTCCACGCCGATCACCCGGACGTCGTCGAGGGCCAGCGCGGTGAGCAGCGCCGCCATGCCCACGCCGCCCAGCCCGACGACCGTGACCGTCTGCCCGGGGCGCGGCCGGCCCGCGTTGAGCACCGCGCCGCCGCCGGTCAGCACGGCGCAGCCGAGCAGGGCGGCGACCTCGGCCGGCACGTCGGGATCGACCGGGACGACCGAGCGCCGGTCGACCACCACGTGCGTGGCGAACGCCGACACCCCGAGGTGGTGCAGCACCGCGACGCCGTCCCTGTGCTGGCGGACCGCGCCGCTCAGCAGGGTGCCGTCGTTGTTGGCGGCGCTGCCCGGCAGGCAGGGCGTCACGCCCTCGGTGGCGCAGCCGGCGCAGCCGCCGCACCTGGGCAGGAAGGTCATCACGACGCGCCGCCCGGGGGCGAGGTCGTCGACGCCCGGCCCGGTCCGCTCGACCACGCCCGCCGCCTCGTGGCCGAGCAGCATGGGCACGGGACGCACCCGGTTGCCGTCCACCACCGACAGGTCGGAGTGGCACACGCCGGCCACCTCCACCCGCACCAGCAGCTCGCCCGGCCCCGGCGGATCGAGTTCGAGGTCGCAGACCGTCAGGGGCCGCGACTCCGCGTAGGGCCGGGACCGGCCGATCTCCTCCAGGACCGCGCCGCGAATGCGCATCAGTTCGCCCTTCTTCGTGTCGAGAGGTTGGCCAGCAGCACCCCGCAGCCGCCCAGGACGAGCCCGGCCACGGCGAGCGGGGGCAGCGGCTGCCCGGCCAGCGACCAGGCCAGCACGGCGGTCACGGCCGGGGTCAGGAAGAACACCGTGCTCACCCGGCTGGCCGGGGAGCGCAGCAACATCCGGTTGAGCAGGATGAACGCCGCGATGGAGTTGACCAGCGCCATCCAGCCGACCGACAGCCCGAACGCCGTCCAGTCCGACACCCGGACCGGGCCGAGCGCCAGGCAGGCCAGCCCGGCGGCGGGGGCGCTGACCAGCAGCTGCACCGCGGTGCCGCTCAGCGCGTCCATGCGGGGGGCGTACCGCTGCTGGTAGAGGGTGCCCGCGCTGAGCCCGGCCAGCCCCAGCAGGCACAGCGCCACCCCGGACGCGGACAGGCTGATCCGGTCGGCCACCGCCAGGACCACCCCGGCCAGGCCGAGCGCGAACCCGGCCCACTGCCCGGCGCCGACCCGCTCGCCCAGCACCCGGCCGACCAGCAGGATGACCACCGGGTTCAGCCCCTGCACCAGGGACACGACCGCGGCCGGCAGGCCCGCGCCGAGCGCGCTGTAGAAGGCGCCGAACTGCACGGCCTGCATCAGCAGCCCGGCCACGGCCACGTGCGCCAGGTCCCGCCCCCGGGGCCACGGCACCCGCCTGACCAGCGCGTACGCCCCCAGCAACACTCCGGCGACGGCGAACCTGCCGAACATCAGCAACAGCGGCGGCGCCGCCCTGACCCCCGGGATCCCCGCGATGAACGCGCTGCTCCACAGGACGACGAACACCCCGGGCGCCACCGGCCACCGCCTCCCGGCGCGCCGGACGGGCGCCGTGGCGGCGGCGGTCTCCCACACGCGGGCAGGCGTCATCGCAAGGTCCTTCCGGATGAAGACGGATCAGGAGGCGCGCAGGGCCGAGCGGCGCAGCCCCCACAGCTCCTCGTCGGAGGTGCACACGCCGACGGCCCCGTGCCGCAGCGCCTCCACCACGTCGTCCGCGCTCTGCACGAACCCCGCGGCCAGGCACGGCACGCCCACCGCCCGCACCTGCCGCTCGACGTGCCGCAGCACCATGGCCGGCATGAGCTGCACCAGGTCGGGCCGCGACCGGGTGATGGACTGCAGGCTGCGCCGCAGGTTCGACCGGTCGGTGACGAACACCTTCTGCATGGTCAGCAGCCCGAGCCCGGTGGCCCGCTCGATCATCGCCTGCCGCGTGGAGACGACCCCGACCGCGCCGATGCCCTGCAGGTAGGCCAGCGCCCCGGGATCGTGCCCCAGGCCGGGGGTGGAGTCGATGTTGACGAATGCGATCTTCCGGGCGGCCACCGTGCGCTGGACCGTGGCCGCCAGGTCGCCGAGCGGGATCGAGGCCAGGATGCCGATCGGCGTGGCGGAGGAGGTGAACCGCTCGACCATCTCCACCCCCACCAGCGACGCGGCGACGGGATGCTCGGCCAGGGCGGCGAGCAGGCGCTGATCCAGCGGACCCTTGTGTCGAGAGTTCACCGCATCCACCTTAGTGCGCCGTGTTTTCGAAGGGTGCGGGCAGCCCCAGCTTGCCGGGGTTCATGATGCCCCGGGGGTCCAGCGCCTGCTTGACCGCCACCAGCGTGGGGTAGCCGCTGCCCAGCGCGTCCCGCATGTACGGCGAGCGCAGCAGGCCGACGCCGTGGTGGTGGCTGATCGCCGCGCCGTGCCTGACGAGCACCTCGGCGGCGGCGTCCCAGGCGGCCCGGTACCAGGCGCGCCGCTGGTCGCGCTCGACGTCGCCGCGCAGCGAGAAGTACAGGCAGGCGCCGTCGGTGTAGGCGTGCGACTGGTGGGCCGAGGCGCGCAGCGTGCCGGGGACGGCCTCGATGGCGGCCACGACCTCGTCGTACAGGGCGGGCAGCGCGGCCCACGGCCCGGCGATCTCGCAGGTGTCGGAGACGAACCCCGGCCCCCGGACGAAGCCGTCGGCGGCCTTGCCGACGATCATGCGCTCGTCCAGCCAGCGGGCGAAGACGGCCGCGCCGTCCAGTTTCACCGACGCGCGTTCGGCGCAGACCTCGTCGGCGATCTTCATGACTGCGTCGACCAGCACCGGGTCGCCCTCGTCGGCGACGAGCAGCAGGTTGGTGCCGGGCTCGCCGAAGTGGGTGCCGCTCTCGTGCGCGTCGTACAGGCGCAGCGCGGCCGGGGTGGCGCCGCGCTGCAGGATCTCCCGGCACGCGTCGAGCCCGGCGGCGAAGGTGTCGAAGCCGTAGGCGATGCCCACCGCGTAGTCGGGCAGCCGGTGCGTACGCAGCCGCAGCCGGGTGATGACGCCGAGCGTGCCCTCCGAGCCGATGAACAGCTGCCGCAGGTCGGGGCCGACCGCGGCGCGCGGGTAGGTGCCGTAGCTGGCGGTGGTGCCGTCGGGCAGCACCACGTCCAGCCCGACCACCATGTCCTCGATCTTGCCGTAGCGGGTGGAGAGCTGGCCCGCGCCGCGGCAGGCGGCCCAGCCGCCGACGGTGGAGATGGCGAACGCCGACGGCCAGTGGCCGGTGGTGGCGCCGTGCGTCTCCTGCAGCTCCTTCTCGAACAGGTCGCCGAACATGCCGGCCTGCACCTCGACGATCATGGATTCGGCGTCGAAGGACAGGATGCGGTTGAGCCGGCACACGTCCAGCACGACGCCGCCGTGCACGGGCAGCGCGGCGCCCAGCACGTTGCTGCGCCCGGCCGAGACGGTCAGCGGGATGCGGTGCTCGTGGCAGATCCGGACCACGGCGGCCACCTGCTCCTCCTCGTCCACCTCGACCACGACCGCCTCCGGCGTGGCCGGGCGGCCGTCGGTCTCGCCGATGGAGGTGCCCGCCCACCAGTCGCGGGTGCGCAGGATCACCTCGTCCCGGTCGGTGTGCACGGCGGCGCCGAGCGCGCGCAGCGCGGCCACCACGCGCTCGGGGACCGGCACGACCTGGCCCTGCAGGCTGGCCGGGCCCTTCCCCGGCGGGCAGTCGGCGGCCCAGCGCGGCGGCGTGGGCGCGCCCCCGACGGAGTCGCCGCGGTTGAACGGATGGGTGACGGTCTGCCTGCTGATCATGAAAGTCCCTCCATCAGAACGCTCTTCTCGCGGTCCACGCCGCGTACGTAGTCCTCGACCTGCCGGGCCACCTCGTCGTCGGAGAGGCCGAGCTCGCGCTGGAGCAGCCGGCCCACCTCGGGAGCCGCCTCGACCGACAGGTCGCGGGCGAAGACCCGCATCCGGGTGCGCCGCGACAACACGTCGTCCACGTTCCTGGCCAGCTCGCAGCGGGCCGCGTAGACCACCTCGGCCCGCAGGTACTCGCTGCCCTCGACGACCGGCCCGGCCAGCGTCGGGTCCTCGGTGATCAGGTCGGCGACGAACCTGGCCTCGGTGCCGTACCGCTCGCCCAGGTGGGCGCCGAGCCCGCCGGTCGCGGTGGTCGCCTCGGCGTCGTAGCCCGCGCCGCCGAGCAGCGGCAGCCGCGCGGTGCGGCAGCGGGCCTTGCGGCCGAGCACCTTCAGCGCCTCGTCCACGGCCAGCTCGCCCATGTGCCTGCTGGTGGTCAGCTTGCCGCCGGTGACCGTGACCAGGCCGAAGCCGTCGGTGATGATCCGGTGGTCGCGGCTCATGTCGAGCGTGGCGCCCTCCTTCTCGCCGACCAGCGGGCGCAGCCCGGCGATCGAGCCGATCACGTCGTCCGGGGTGAGATCGGCGTCGAAGGCGGTGTTGGCGCCGTCGAGCAGGTACTGCATCTCCTCGCGGGTGCACAGCACCTCGTCGGGCGAGCCGTCGTAGTCGGTGTCGGTGGTGCCGACCACGACCACGTCGCCCCAGCGGGTGCAGGTGGCACGGCGGGCCCGGCCGGGCACCGGGACGGTGACCGTGCCGTCCACCGGCAGCCGCGTCCACGGCACCACGATGTGCACGCCCTTGGCCGGACGCACCCGCGGCCGGTGCGCCGGATCGGACAGCGCGTCCAGGGTGTCGGTCCACACGCCGGTGGCGTTGACGACGACCCCGGCGCGCACCTCGACCGTGCGGCCGTCCACCTCGACGCGGGCGCCGCGCACCCGGCCGCCCTCCTTGACCAGCTCGCGGCAGGTGGCGCCGTTCAGCACGGTGGCGCCGAAGTGGGCGGCGGTCCTGGCGATGGTCAGGGTCAGGCGGGCGTCGTCGGTGCGGCTGTCGTAGTAGAGCAGGCCGCCCTTGAGCCGGTCGGCGCGCAGCCGCGGCGCCCTGGCCAGCACCTCGGCCACGCTGAGCCGCTGGTGCAGCCGGCCGATGCGCCAGCCGCCCGCCAGGTCGTAGGTCCACAGCAGGCCCTCGAAGGCCTTGGCGATGCGGGCGTCGAAGACGCCGTCCTGGGCGAGGATCGGCAGCACGAACGGCAGCCGCCGCACCAGGTGGGGCGCGTTGCGGCGGAACCGCTGGCGCTCCAGCAGCGAGCGGCGCACCAGCGGCAGGTTGCCCTGCTCGATGTAGCGCAGGCCGCCGTGGACCATCTTGGAGGACTTGGAGGAGGTGCCCGAGGCGAAGTCGTCGCGTTCCACCAGCGCCACGCTGAGGCCGCGGGTGGCGGCGTCCAGCGCGGCGTAGCAGCCGGTCACGCCGCCGCCGACGACGAGCACGTCCACCGGCCTCGCGGCCAGCCGCTCGATCTGCGCCTGACGGTCCAGCCGCAGCGGGGTGCGCCGGATGGCGCTCCTGGTCTCCGATCTGGGCTTGCGTTCTGGAAGCCGGATCACGAGGGGAATTCCTCCTGTTGGTACGAGATGTGCCGGGAGAGCAGGTCACGCCAGGCGGCGCGGGCCTCCTCGCGGGCGGCGTCGGGCAACGTGGGCTCGAAGACGGGGACGTCGCCGAGCCCGGCGAGGGCGGCGGGCAGGTCGGGCCAGAGCCCCGCGCGCACGCCCCCGAGGTAGGCGGCGCCGCGCAGGCTGGCCGTCTCGTTGGCGCGGGCGCGGCGGACCGGCCGCCCGACGAGGTCGGCCTGGCTCGCCATCAGCACGTCGCTGCTGGCCAGGCCGCCGCCGCAGAACAGATCGGTGACCGGCGCGCCGAGCGCCTGCTCCACCCCGTCCAGCAGGTCGCACACCGAGTGCGCGATGCCCTCCAGGACGCCCCGGGCCAGCTCGGCCCGGGTGGTGGACAGGCTGAGCCCGGTCAGGACGCCGGTGGCCTCGGGCGACCAGACCGGGGTGCGCATCCCGGCCAGCGCGGGCAGGAACCGCACCCGGCTCGGCCCGGGATGCTCGCGGGCCAGCGCGGTCAGCTGGGCGGGGGAGTCGAACAGCCCGATCTCCTCGCACAACCAGCGCACCGCCGAGCCGGTCGTGGCGGCGTAGCCCTCCAGGCTGAACACCGCCGCGCCGCGCGAACGCCAGCCGACCAGCGTCAGCACCCCCGGCACCGCCCGGCGATGAGCGGGCGGCCGGTCGCCGGCCACGGCGTCCAGGAACGTTCCCGTGCCGTGCACGCACATCGCCTGGCCCGGCCGGTGCGCGCCGAGCGCGATCATCGCGGCGTGCTGGTCGCCCATCACCGACAACACCGGCAGCCGCACGCCGAGCACCGACGGGTCGGTGTGGCCGTAGTCGCCGTCCTCGTCCAGGATCTGCGGCAGCACGTCGCGGGGGCAGCCGAGGAAGTCCCGCCACGGCTCGTACCAGTCGCCGGTGCGCAGGTCATAGGCGCCGGCGGCGACCGCGTTGGTGGCGGACATGACGTGCCGCGCGCCGCCGGTCAGCCGCCACACCAGCCAGGTGTCGACCGATCCGAAGGCCACCCGTCCCGCCTCGTGCGCCCGGCGCACGTCCGGGTCGTCGCGCAGCACGTCGGCGGCCCACAGCAGCGGCGCGCGCGAGCCGACCGGCCGGCCGGTGTGCTCGACCAGGCGGGCGTCCCAGCCGGGCTCCCATTGGCGCAGCCGGGCGGCGTAGCGGCGGTCCTGCCAGACCACGGCGGGGGTGAGCGGCTCGCCGGTGACGGTGTCCCACAGCAGCACGGTGGCGCGCTGGGTGGCGATCGACACGCCGGTGACCTCGACGTCGTGCGCCCGCGCCCACTCCAGGGCCTGCGCGCAGACCTCGGCGGTCTTCGCCCAGATCTCCATGGCGTCCTGCTCGACCCGCAGATGGTCGGGGGAGTGGACCGAGATGGGCCGGTAGGCGGGCGGGGCCGCCGAGCCGTCGTCCAGGACGACGGCGGCGCGCGTGCCCGTGGTGCCCTCGTCGACGCTGAGGATCCCGCGCCGGGTACGGCCGGTCATCGGCGCTCGTCCCTCTTCCGCAGCGCGATCTCCTCCTCCTCCAGGTTGACCGCCACGCGGGTGGGGTCCCACTTGATCAGCAGGCAGGTGACCAGGCCGACCAGCGGCACCACCGAGAGCACCATGAGGCTGGCGCCGACCCCGATGCCCGCCTGCAACTGCGGGAACAGGTACAGGCCGGCGACCGAGCCGAGGCTGCCGAGCATGCCGGTCACGCCGGTGCCCAGGGTGCGGATGTCGCTGCGGTAGGACAGCGCGGCGATCGACTTGCCGTTCGGGCCGGGCCCGGCGGAGTGGAAGAAGATGAACAGCACGGGCAGCAGCGCGGCCAGCGCGACCGGCAGCTCCTTGAACGTCGCGCCCATCACCAGCAGCGCCACGAACACCACCGCGTACCCGGCCATCGAGCTGACCCGCAGGCCGAGGCGGCGGCCCGTGTAGGCCGCCAGGCAGCCGCCGACGATGCCGACCGCGTTGAACGCCATCGACCCGATCGTGGCCTTCTCGAACTCCTTGCCGAACAGCTCCAGGCTGATCACCGGCAGGTACCAGCCGACCGCGAAGTACTGCATGGCCTGGGTGAGCGAGATGACCGTGGACAACACCGTGCGCGGCAGGTACGGCCTGCGGAACAGCACGCCCGCGTCCCCGAACCCCACCTGCCGCCCCTGCTCGGCCGCGACGCCGTCCCGCCCGGCGTCCTCCTGGACGGCGAAGCCGTACATGCGGCGCAGGGCCGCGGCGGAGTCGCGCAGCCGTCCCTTGGCGGCCAGCCACGTCGGGCTCTCCACCAGGAAGGCGAGTTGCAGCACCAGCAGCACGACGGCGAAGACGGCCGAGGAGCCCACCGACCAGCGCCAGATGTCCGCGCCCACGTCGAAACGGTAGAACACCAGCGTGAGCAGCAGGTTCGTGGTGGTGGCGGTGTACCAGACGCCTTGCCAGAAGTTGAGCCTGCCCTTGAGCGCGGACGGCGTGTACTCGGCCAGCAGCGCCATGGCCACCGCGAAGTCGATGCCGTACGCGATGCCGACCAGGCCGCGGCCGGCGAAGACGGTCTGGAAGTCGGAGCCGGACGCGGTCAGCAGCGCGCCGAGCGCGAACACCACCTTGGTCAGCAGCAGCGGCTTGACCCGGCCGATCCGGGCGGCCAGCCAGCCGCCGAACGGGTTGGAGATGATGGCGATGGCCGGCGCCATGGCGGTGAGCACGCCCACCTGGCCCGGCGACAGGCCGAGCTGCTTGACCATGGGGGACAGGCCGGCGCCCAGGGCCGCGTTGGAGTAGGCGTCCAGGAACAGGCCCGCCAGGGCGAGGAACCAGATCCAGTTGGCCCGGCCGGCCAGCCTCGTCAGGGTGTTGATGACGTCGGCCGCGTCTCCGGCGTTGCGGATCCGCGTGACCGAGGTGTTCTGCACGGGGGCGTCGCTCATGCCCAGCCGCCTTTCAGGGGGGTGTGATCCCTTGCCAGCGGTCCGGATACGACAAAGGCACAGACGAAGACCACTGACAGGGATCTCTTCGTCTGTGCCTGCCGATTGACGGGACACTATGTGCCGGTTGTCCGGTATGTCAAGCGGTCGCGGTCGTATCGCCGCAGCTCGCACGCCCTGCCCGGCGGACCGGCCGGTCAGGAATACCTGATCTCCCACCAGCCGCGGGTGCACGACCACTTGCCCGCGGCCTTCACGCAGGCGCGGAACTTGCGGCCGTTCGGGGCGTCCACCGCGTACGACGTGACGCTGCGGCGTCCGCCGCCCCGGACGACCGCGTGGCAGGCGTGGTAGGTGCGGCCTCCGTCGTCGGTCCAGTCGATGGAGATGCGGTCGCCGGAGCGCAGGCTGGTGCCCCAGGCCCACCACACGTTCCGGCCGCGGTAGACGCCGTCGGCCTCGTACAGGTAGACCGTGCCGCGGCGGCCCTTCGCCTTCGCCATGCGGTGCCAGGTGCTCCTGGGCACGTCCCGGCTCACCCGCAGCCGCGCGCCGCACGAGTAGTTGATCGGCCCGGCGGCCTGCGTCCGGGACACCTGCCGGGCGTCCTGGACGGAGGCGCCGGCGGGCGAGGCGACGGTCAGGAGGCCGCCGGCCACCACCGCGGCGAGCGCCAGAGCTGGAAGGTTGCGCATGTGCTCCCCCTTGGTGCGGAATCGTGTGATCGCAACGTAGGGGCGCCGGTGTTGAGGATCCGTTGAGCCCGTGTTGATCTCCGCCGGGGTCCGCGCCGCCGCTGGTCAGCCGCCCGGAGGGGCCGGGGTCCGGTCCAGGTCGGCGCGGACGATGCCGTACATCACGCCGTCACGCCACTCGCCGGCGCGGAAGCCGCAGCCGCGCAGCACGCCCTCCCGGGTGAAACCGGCCTTCTCCAGCGCCCGCTGCTCGGCCACGTTGCCGAGCTCGGTGGTCGCCTGCACCCGGTTGACCGGTGAGTGGTCGAACAGGTAGCGCGCCAGCAGCCGCTGCGCCCGCGTCCCGTGCCCCTTGCCGCGGAAGCCGGGCGCCACGATGAGGCCCGTCTCCCAGCAGTACGACACCCGGGAGGTGAGCTGCCTGCGCCACGACACGAGGCCCGCCCGGTCCTCGCCGGAGGCGATCACGAGCATGCCGCCGTCCTCGCCGAGCATCCCGTTCTCCTCCCAGAGGCGGCGCAGGCGGTGGGGGTCCTGCCAGCCGTACCACTGGTACTCGCCGCTGCTGTCCGGGTCGCCGATCAGGCGGGTCAGGAACGCCAGGTCGTCCTCGCGGACGGCGCGCAGTTCGATCGTCATGATCGCGACACTATGGGACGGACGTGACGTCGGCGCGGGCCCGGCGTCCGGCCCGCAGCGCCAGGGCCAGCGCCGCCAGCAGCGCCGCGCCCGCGAACGGCGGCCACGACAACCCGGACGGCGGCCCGAACGTCCCGCCCGCCCCCGCGCGGTCGAGCACGGCGGCCACCGCGAGCGCGGGCAGCGCCTGGGCCGCTCCCGAGACGAGCGCGAGGACGGCGAGCCAGGCGACCCGCGCCGCGTTGCCGCGGCGGTACGGCTCGCCCTCGAACACCGACGTCAGCAGCCCTCCGACCAGGAGGGCGGCGACGAGCGCGCACAGGCCGCCGACCAGCACGTCCGCCCGGAAGAGCACCTGCTCGGCCGCCGTCGAGTCCCAGACCCGCAGCGACAGCTCCCCGCCTCCCAGGGAGAGGCCGCGGGGCAGCTTCACCCCGCTCAGCCCGAGCCGCTCGGCGGCCTCAAAGCGGGGGAGGACGCGAACGACCATCTCCCCGCCGGCCTGCGTGGCGCCGTTGACGGCGTAGGCGACCCCCCACACCCCCGCGACGGCCCCGGCGAACCTGACCACGTAGAGGGCCAGCCGCACGAACAGACGATCCATGGACGCTCCAAGGAGACGGACCGATGGTCGTTCATCATGCCCGCCGGAACGGCCCCGCGTACAGACGCCCCCGGGTCATTCGCAGGTCCTGTCCTCCGGGCTGCAGAACCTGACCTCGGGGACGTCGGCCGACGGCTTGTCCAGCAGGGGCCGGGGCTGACCGCGCAGGTGCCGGTCGAAGAAGGCGGTGACGTAGGCGCGGGTGACGCCGAGTGCGCGGGCGCCGGGCACGGCGGCGCCGTCCTCGATGCCGACCTGGTCCATCAGGACGCCCAGGTCGGTGAAGGACGTGTGCGCGGCCCCCGTCAGCAGCAGCCAGCGCTTCCATCCGGTCAGCCGCGCCCAGACGCGCTCCCACGTGGCGGCCGGCTCGCCCGTGCCCGGCGTGTACGAGGAGGGCTTGCCCAGGAACAGGAACGGCCGGGACGTCCCGGCCTCCGGGAGCGTCGTCTCCACGCTGCCGTCGAGGTCGATGCCGGCGCGCAGCCGGGTGTCGGCCGCGATCGAGGCGACGGTGGCGGCGCCGCCCGCCGAGTGACCGGCCATGGCGATCCTGGACGGGGCGATCAGGCGGGACCCCTTCCACGGCGCGTGCGCGCCGGTGAGCCGGTCGAGCACGAAGGACACGTCGGCCGCCCGGCTCTTCTCCAGCTTCGCCCACCAGGCCGGGCCCTTGTCGTCGATCTCGCAGGTGACGCAGGTGGTGACCCGGCCGTCCGGGAAGGAGGTGGCGACGTTCTCGTAGGTGTGGTCGATGGCGGCCACCGCGTACCCGTGGCTGGCCAGCTCCTCGGCCAGGGCCGTGAGCTCCGTGCGGGGCTTGCTGTGCCACGCGCCGGTGCCCGAGGGGGCCGACTTCGAGCAGATGACCGACGCGTGGATGATGGCCGACGCGGCCACGCTGCGCGCCCTGCTCGCCATCCGC
>NZ_JBSFGJ010000129.1:0-21845 GCF_053596515.1 Nonomuraea sp. NPDC001684 | reverse complement strand
TCATGCCCTACCTGCCCAGGCCGTGGGGCCGCGCGGCCACGCCGCTGGAACAGGTGATCATCCACCAGGAGTTCCGCGACCTCAAGCGTCCCAACCTGGGGATCGCCGCCTGGGCGGTCCCGTCCATCGTCACGTACGGCACCCCCGAGCAGCGGGACCGTTTCCTGCCCAGGACGTTCACCGGCCAGCTCGTGTGGTGCCAGCTGTTCAGCGAGCCGGGCGCCGGGTCCGACCTGGCCGGCCTGTCCACCAGGGCCACCCGCGTGGCGGGCGGCTGGTCGCTGACCGGCCAGAAGATCTGGACGTCCCTCGCCCAGTACGCCCACTGGGGCATCTGCCTGGCCCGCACCTCCCCCGGCAGACCCAAGCACGAGGGGATCACGTACTTCCTGGTGGACATGTCCGCCCCCGGCGTCACGGTCAGGCCGCTCAAGGAGATCAACGGGGACGAGATCTTCAACGAGGTCTTCCTCGACGACGTCTTCGTCCCGGACGACCTGGTGGTGGGCGAGGTGGACGCCGGCTGGCGGGTGGCCCGCGACACGCTCTCCCACGAGCGGGTCGCGCTCGGCGACTCCTGGGGGCCCGGCTCCCGGCACACCGACATGATCCGGCTGATCGGGACCCTGCCGCCGCTGCGGCAGTCGCAACGCGAGCAGGCGGGCCGCCTGTGGGCCGAGGGCCAGGCGATCTCGGCGCTCGGGCTGCGCGTGACGCTGTCCAGGCTGGCCGGGGCCGCCTCGGGACCCGCCTCCAGCGTGCGCAAGCTGCTCGGCATGCGGCACGCGCAGGCGGTCTCGGAGTTCTGCTGGTCGCTGGCGCCGTCCGACCGCCACTGGAACCGCATGATCCTGACCACCCGGGCCTTCACCATCGGCGGCGGCACCACGGAGGTGCAGCTCAACATCATCGCCGAGCGCGCGCTGGGCCTTCCCCGCGATCCGTGACGCCCGCCCGCACGCACCTGACCTCGGCCGACATCGCCAGGTGACGGGCGGCGAGCCCGGGCATGGCGGTCACCCCGAAGGCGGTCCGGTCCACGCGGGCGGCGACCACGACGGTGAAGCCGTTCGCGGTCACGTCGCAGCGCTCGACGGTGAGGGTGAGCGGGCGCTCGACGCCGGTGACGGTGAGCGTGCCGGTCAGCGTCCCGTCGCCGGTGGGCCCGCCGGTGAAGGTGATGACGGGGTGGCGGGCGGCGTCGAGGAAGCGGGACGAGCGCACGGTCTCGTCGCGCCGGTGGTTGCCGGTGTGGAAGCCGGCGGCGTCGATCTCCACGCGCACGCGGGAGTCGGCGAGCGGTTCGGCGACGTCCACGGTGCCGCCTGCGACGTCGAAGGTGCCGCGGGCGCGGGCGAGGCCGTACAGGTGCCGGGTGGTGAAGTGGATCGCGGAGTTCTCGGTGTCGATCTCGTAGCGGCCCAGCGGGGGGAGGTTCGTCATGGGTCCATTGCACGGCGGCGGGGTGGCCGTGCGGCAGGGCGAGCCGTCGGTCACCGGGGCGACGATCGGCGGGAGCGCATGCGACTTTCGTATGGTTTCCCACTTACCCGATATTTACGACATACAGGGATGTCGTAGCGTTTGCGGCATGGGTGCAGGGGCGTGTCGCCGTTCCCGCGTGCTGGACGTGGTCATCGCGGGCGGATTCGCGCTGCTGGACACCGGCTCGACGCTGCTCGGCCTGTCGTGGTGGCCCGAGCGTCCGGGTCCGCTCGCCTGGGCGCTGCTGGCGGTCCAGGCGGCCGCGTGCCTGTCGCTGGTGGCCCGCCGCCGGGCGCCGCTGACGGTCCTGGGCGTGCTGGGGACGTACACGCTGGTGGTGACGTTGCTGATCTCGCCGGGCGGGGTGCTGGTCCCGGCCGGGCAGGGGAACGTGTGGGCGCCGTTCGCGACCATCGCGGCGGCGTACGGGCCGCTCTACGACCGCAGGGACCGCCGGATCGCCGTCGCCGCGCTGGCCGCGTACACGATGGTGATCGCGCGGGTGTGGGACCCGTCGGCCGGCGTGCTCATCGACGGGGTGCTGCGCACGGCCGTCGGCCCGCTGCTCGCGCTCTACCTCGACGGACGGCGGCGGGTGCTCAGGATGCTGGTCGAACGGGCCGAACGGGCCGAACGCGAGCGGCACCTGCTGGCCGAGCAGGCCCGCGCCGAGGAGCGCGCCCGGCTGGCCGGCGAGATGCACGACGTCGTCACTCACCGGGTGAGCCTCATGGTGCTGCAGGCCGGCGCGCTGCGGGTCACCGCGGCCGACGAGCACACCCGGCAGACCGCCGAGGAGCTGCGGGCCGCGGGCTGCCAGGTGCTCGACGAGCTGCGGGACCTGATCGGCGTCCTGCGCACCGCGCCGGAGCCGGAGGTGCCGCCGTCGGCGGCCGACTTCGCCGCGCTGGTCGCCGAGTCCGCCTCCGTGGGCACCCCCGCCGAGCTGGTCGAGGAGGGCGACCGGGCGCTGGCCTCGCCGGTGGTGGGGCGCACGGCGTACCGGATCGTGCGCGAGGCGCTGACCAACGTGCGCAAGCACGCGCCGGGCGCGCGGGTGGAGGTGCGGATCGAGTACGGCCCGGCGCGGGTACGGCTCACGGTGCGCAACACGCCGCCGACCGGCCTGCCCGGCGGCCCCCTGGCCGGCACCGGCTCCGGCCTCGGCATCGCCGACCTGCGGCGGCGGGTCGAGGTCGTGCACGGCACGCTGCGCGCCGGGCCGGCCCCCGACGGCGGGTTCACCGTCGAGGCCGTTCTTCCGGCGTACGTGGCGACATGATCAGGGTCGTGGTCGTGGACGACGAGCCGATGGTCTGCCGTTTCCTGCGCACCATCCTCGGCTCGGCGCCCGACATCGAGGTCGTGGACGAGGCCCACGACGGCGCCGCCGGCGTCGAGGCGGTCGTGCGCAGCCGTCCGGACGTCGTGCTGATGGACCTGCGCATGCCCCGCGTGGACGGGCTCACCGCGATCGAACGCCTGGCCGAGCTGCCCCGGCCGCCGGTCGTCGTGGTGCTGACGACGTTCGACGCCGACGAGTACGTGCTGCGCGCCCTGCGCGCGGGGGCCGCCGGCTTCCTGGTCAAGTCCACGCCGCCGGAGGACCTCATCGGGCTCGTCCGGGTGGCCGCCGAGGGGCACACCGTGCTGTCGCCCATCGCCGCCCGCAGGCTGGTGGCGGCCTCGGCCGCCGCGGACCCGGCCCGCGCCCGCGCCCGCGAGCTGCTGGAGTCGCTGACCGGACGCGAGCGCGAGGTGCTGGCCTGCCTCGGCGAGGGGCTGTCGAACGCGCAGATCGCCGCCCGCCTCCACCTGGCCGAACCCACCGTCAAGGGGTACGTGTCGCGCCTGCTGGACAAGCTGGGCTGCCACAACCGCACCCAGGCGGGCCTCATCGCCCACGACGCGGGCCTGACCCGGTAGGCGCCGCGGGCGGCGGGTTCGGCGGCGGGTTTGGCGGCGGGTTTGGCGGCGGGTTTGGCGGCGGGTTTGGCGGCGGAGCAGCGAGGTAGGTGATAAGCCGCAAAGGGGGACAAAAGCCATGAGTAATCCGCAACAGCCCGAACTTCGCCGGTCGGGTAAGTCCGGCGCGAACTCGAAATCCACCGACGCCGTGCCGGAGTCCAAGAGCGGCGGCAAGCGGGCCGGCCGTCCGCACGGCAGCGACAAGGGGCACAAGGGCGGCGGCAAGGGCGGCGGCGTGCCTCCGGGCCAGCACCCGCCGTATCCGGGGTGAGCGGGATGAAGGGCAGCCTGCAGTTCATCGGCAACGCGACCACGCTGATCCGCTACAACGGCTTCACGCTGCTGACGGATCCCAACTTCCTGCACCGCGGCCAGCGGGCGTACCTGGGCTACGGCCTGAGCTCGCGCCGGCTGAAGGACCCGGCCATCGACGTGTCGGACCTGCCGCCCATCGACGCGGTGGTGCTGTCGCACCTGCACGGGGACCACTGGGACCGGGTGACGGAGAAGGGCCTGGACAAGGGCACCCAGATCATCACCACCCGGCAGGCGGCGCGCACGCTGCGCCGCCGCGGCTTCGGCCGCAGCACGGGCCTGGAGGTGTGGGAGCAGCACGAGCTGAGCGGCCCGCAGGGCAGCGTGACCGTC
The DNA here is from genome assembly GCF_053596515.1 of Nonomuraea sp. NPDC001684. NCBI lineage: Bacteria > Bacillati > Actinomycetota > Actinomycetes > Streptosporangiales > Streptosporangiaceae > Nonomuraea > Nonomuraea sp. NPDC001684. The sequence goes on along the minus strand of NZ_JBSFGJ010000129.1, from coordinate 17,744 downwards.
ACCGCCCTGCCCGCCAGGCACGCGCCCGGCCCCGCCGAGACGCTGCTGCCGCCGGTGATCGGGACGATGCTGGAGTTCCGCGGCTCCGAGGGCCTGGTGGAGCTGCGGCTGCACATCAGCGGCGACACCCTGCTCGACCGCCGTCTGGAGGCGATCCCGCGTCGCTTCCCGGAGGTCGACCTCGCGCTCGTGCACCTGGGCGGCACCCGCCTGCTCGGCACCATGCTGGTCACCATGGACGGCGAGCAGGGCGCGACCTGGGTCGACCTGATCAACCCGCACACCGTGGTGCCGGTGCACTACGACGACTACGGCGTCTTCAGCTCACCGCTGGACGACTTCCGGCACCACATCGAGCAGGTGGGCCTGGCCGACCGGGTGGTCTACCTGGAACGCGGCGAAACCCGCGAACTGGCGCCGCACCACCTCGTGCGCCGCTGACCGCTCGCTCCACACCCGTCCGGGCCCCGCACCCGCCCGGACGGGCACCCGCCCGGAGCCCGCACCCGCCCGAACCCGCACCTCCCCGTGGCCCGCACCCGCACCCGTCCGAATCTGCACCCGTCCGAACCTGCACCGTCCGAGGCGCGGCACCCGTCCGAGGCCGTTTCGGGACGGGTGCTTCGGCGTTTCGCCGGGGATGAGGTTTCTTCTACTCGGATGAGGAATCCCCTACCGGGGGCGGAAGTTTGCATATCCGATTTCTCCCCCAGCGGGAGGTACGGGAGTTACCTTCGATCTCGGCCGCACCTCCTGTGCCGCCGCACGGCCGGGCCGTCGGGTCCCGTCCCAGGCGCCGGGTCCGGCCGTGCGGCCCACAGCCGCCATCCTGCTCAGGAGAGCTTGGCCAGCTTCTCCGACGTCCGCTTGAACGCCTTGCCGGTCCACTTGTAGGTCTGGCGGACGAGCAGGTCGGGGCAGCACCGGGGAGCCTTGTCGCTGACCACCTTGCCGCTCAGGCGCACCTCGCCGTTCTGAATGGCGACGGTCTGGGTCTTGAAGTACCGGTTCTTGCCCAGCGTGCCGATCAGCCGCGGGGCCGAACGCCGGGACGCGCCGTCGTAGACGAAGGCCAGCACCGGGTTGCCCGCCGTGGGGCTCGGGCAGGACGAGGTGACGACGGTGTCGGGACGCCCGTCCCGCGTGAGGTCGCCGACGGCGGCGACCCGGGCGCGGACGACGTACCACTTGTCCTTCGGCCCCGGCTTGGGGCAGTGCAACGCCCGCTCCACGACGGGCGCCCAGTCGATGCCCTGGAACGGGTCGGTCGCCGCCGGGCCGGTCGCGGCGAAGGCGGCGCCCGTGGCGAGGATCGGCGCCAGTGAGGTCGACAGGGCGACGGTCGACGCCCAGACGCGGAGTCGGCGGGCCATCGGGCTGCTCTTGTGCGTGGCGCTTGAGTTCATGACCGTTTCGATGCGGGAAACGCCTGACTAGTTCGGCCCGAACCGCGTGACTTCCGGCGTCATGCCGTCCGGAGCATCTTGTCCGTCGTGCCATCCGGTGCGTTTCGTCAGGCGGAAGGGGTGCAGGGCTTTGTGGGGACTCGACCACATTTTCGGAAGCGTCGTCCCAGCGTTACGCGCGACACGCCCAGACCTGCGGCTCGCATCCTGTACCAGCTCACGATCGCCACCGCCGTTATCGATCTGAGATGTTCGCTTATGTCTCCACCTCGCCCCCTGCCCAGGCAGCCGCCTGGCCGAGGCCGGAACGGAAGGACACCTCACATGCGCCCAGCCACCCGAGCAGCCCTCACCACCCTCGCCGTCGCGTGCTGCACCTTCAGCTCGCTGCCGGCCTGGGGGGCGCCGGCCGGGAACGCGCCGTCGTGCGTGACCGTCTGGCAGAACACCGGGACCATCACCAAGACCGGCTACGCCCGCAACGACTGCGGCTACCGGCTCCGACTGAAGATCATCTGGGCGCGTGGGACGGACGGCGCCTGCCAGACCGTGGACCCCGGCGAGACCATCTACTCGCGCGTGCCGCGCGGCGTGCGCACCTTCGACGGAGCCGACACCTGCTGACCGGCTCCCGCGAAAAGGCCGGCCCCACGACGGGGGCCGGCCTTTCGGGTTGCCGACACCGAAGGTCAGCCGTCGGTGACCGGAACTCCCGCCGCGCCCGGCACGTGAGTGATCACTGCTCCTCCGGCGCGTTCCTGGCCTTGCTGGGCTGGACGCGCTTGGGCTCGCCCGGCATCTTCGGGTAGTTGGGCGGGTAGGGCAGGTCGCCGCGGTCGTCGGCGGCGTACATCTCCAGCAGGGGCTCGATCGAGTACGCCCGGTCGTCGATGGCCGCGTGCACGTCGCCCAGCTTGGCGAAGCGGGCCGGGACGGTGCGGATGTCGAAGTCGCGCGGGTCGGCGTCGGCCAGCTCGTCCCAGGTCAGCGGGGTCGAGACGGGGGCGTGCGGCTGGGCCCGGACGGAGTAGGCGCTGGCGACGGTGCGGTCTCTGGCGTTCTGGTTGAAGTCGATGAAGACGCGGTCGCCGCGCTCCTCCTTCCACCACGCGGTGGTCACCAGGTCGGGATCGCGGGCCTCGACCGCCCTGGCCAGCGCGATGCCCGCATGGCGCACCTGGACGAAGTCCCAGCGGGGCTCGATGCGCACCGCGATGTGCACCCCGCGGTTGCCCGAGGTCTTGACGAACCCGGCCATGCCCAGCTCGTCGAGCACCTCGCGGGTGCGCTCGGCGGCCCGGCGCGCGGCGTCGAACTCCAGGCCGGGCTGCGGGTCGAGGTCGATGCGCAGCTCGTCGGGGTGCTCGACGTCGGCGGCCCGCACCTGCCAGGGGTGGAAGTCGATGGTGCCCAGGTTGGCGCAGTAGGCGATCGCGGCGACCTCGGTGACCCGGAGCGAGTCGGCGGTGCGGCCGCTGGGGAAGGTGACCGTGACCGACTGCAGCCACTCGGGATGCCTGGGCGGCATGCGCTTCTGGTAGATGGCCTCGGTCTGGACGCCGTCGGGATGGCGCTTGATGTTGGTCGGCCGGTCTCTGAGCGCGCGCAGGGCCCCTTCGCCGACGCTCACGTAGTACTCGACCAGCTCCCGCTTTGTCGCCCCGATCTCCGGGAAGTAGACCTTGTCGGGATTGGTGACCTTGACGGTCCGCTCCCCCACCTTGAGCTCTATGAACGGCGATGCCATGCCACCGAACCTACTCCCCCGCGCCGACAGAACAGCCGACGACAGAGCCGACGACAGGGCCGACGTGAGAGGTGGGCCCGTCCCGGAGCCGCGTCGGTGGCGGGACCGGGGCTCGACGGGACGGACCTAAGATCATCCATCGCCGTTCCGGGCGCTGGCGCGCCACCCGGCCGGCCATCTCGGGTCGCCAGCGGCGCCAGCACGGGCGTGGGCTGTGCCGCTACGGCGAGCCGCGGACGATCTCACCCCTTGGCAGGAGGCGATGACACCCCCTTACCGACAAAGACGCGAATTCGGCCGAGAAAGGATGCTTCACCCTGCGGAGATCTCTTTTTGCCGGATCTCGTAGTCTGGACGCATGGACAAGGTGGTCAAGAGCGAGGCCGAATGGCGGGCCAGGCTCTCTCCTGAGGAGTTCCACGTGCTCAGGGAGGCCGGGACCGAGCGCCCGTTCACGGGGGAGTACGTCGACACCAAGACCGAGGGCGTGTACTCGTGCCGCGCCTGCGGCGCCGAGCTGTTCCGGTCCGACACGAAGTTCGAGTCGCACTGCGGGTGGCCGAGCTTCTTCGAGCCGTCGGGGTCGGAGGCGGTGAGGCTGATCGAGGACAACAGTCACGGCATGGTGCGCACGGAGGTGCGCTGCGCCCGCTGCGACTCCCACCTCGGTCACGTCTTCCACGGCGAGGGTTATCCGACGCCGACCGACGACCGTTACTGCATCAACTCGGTCTCGCTGAGGCTCGAACCCAAGGGGTGATCGATCAGCGACAGAGCGTACCGATCGTCCACAAGGGGTAGGGGCCTGCTTGTGGGCCGTGTCCATCTTCGCCACCGCTGGGTGACGATTGAGACGATCGGGCGTGTCGTGACTCAGCGGTGTGAGGTGTGCTCGAAGACGAGGGTCCGGGTGCGCTAGCCCGCCTCGGGGGCTCTCGCGGTTTCCCGGCGCGCGTCAGTTCGGCCGGGGGTACGTGACACGGCAGCTGTGATCGGACGGGCCCAGGATGTTGGCGAGGACGGGGTTCCCGTTCTCGCCGAACTCCGCCTGCACGAACACGATCGGACGCTTCACGCCGTTCGCCCTGAGGTACTCCAGGCCGCGTTTGCACAGCGTGATGGCCGCGGCGGAGTTGTCGGCGCTGTCCGGTAAGTTCGTGTAAATGCGCAGATATCCGCCTACGGTGCGGATGTCCTTGAGGTGTTTCATCGCCTTGTCGCCCCGCCCCCAACGGGCGCGGAAGTACTCGGCGGCCTCCCGGTCGGTGTGCCGCGACGGCCCGTCGGCCTTGTAACCGGCCGAGTCGCCGCCCTTCGCCTCGCCCTGGTCGTCGGCCTCGGGCAGGCTGACCTGGGCGTCGCCGGTCTCGGTCTTTCCCGTGACGGTGTCCGGCTTGCCCCGGACGGCGTCCGGCTTCGCGGCGGGATCGGCGGCGCCGGTCCTGGCGGGCGTCCCTGAGCCGGCGGGGTCGGCGGCGGCCGGGGTGCTCGGCCGGGCCTGGCCCTTCGGCAGCTCGCGCGCCTCCGCGGCGCCCTTGCCGCTGGCCGGCGCCCGTCCCGGGTTCGCCGGGACGCCGCCCTCGGCCGCCGGGTCCTGCCGGGCCGTGGCGCCGTCCGCGCCGGCCGGGGCTCCGGAGGCGGCGACCGTCCCGCCGAACGCGCCGTTCAGGCCGAGCAGCAGCGCCACTCCCCCGGCCAGCGCCACCGCGCCCGCGGCCAGGCCCCGAGTTCCCGCACGCCCGCGCCGCCGCCGCCGCCCACGCCGCCCGCGTCCCGCACGCACCTCCGCCGGGCCGCCGATCGCCCGCGCGTGACCCGTGCGCGCCTCAGCCCGGTCGCCGGTACGGGGTTCCGCCCGGTCGCCGGGCTGCCGGGCGGACGGTGTCGTGTCCCGTAACGCCGCATGACGGCCTGGCGCGCGCCGGCGCCCGGGGCCCTGACCTTCCGCGGACTGTTCCACCCGGCCCTCCTAGCCCCTGCGTGGACCGTGCCACCGACGTCACGCCACCGAAAGGGAATTCACCCTCGATTGTGACAAAGGGGATAGATCACTTCAGGGAGATCGTCAAGTTGGCCTCGACGTTCCTCCCCGCCCGGGGCCGCCACGGTCGCTAGGGCAGGGCCGCGACGAGCTCCTGCACCGGCTTGCGGGCGCCCGTGTAGAACGGGATCTCCACGCGGGTGTGACGGCGGGCCTGCGCGCCGCGCAGCGTGCGCATCAGGTCGACGATGCGGTGGAGCTCGTCGGCCTCGAACGCCAGCATCCACTCGTAGTCGTTGAGCGAGAAGCAGGCCACGGTGTTGGCCCGCACGTCGGGATAGTCGCGGGCCATCCGGCCGTGCTCGGCCAGCATCGCCCGCCGCTCGGAGTCCTCCAGCAGGTACCACTCGTAGGAGCGCACGAACGGGTAGACGCTCACGTACGCCCGCGGCTCCTCCTCGGCCAGGAAGGCCGGGATGTGGGACTTGTTGAACTCGGCCGGCCGGTGGAGCGCCATGGCCGACCAGACCGGCCTGCTGTGCCGGCCGAGGCCGGTGCGGCGGAACCGGGAGTAGACGTCCTGGAGGTCCTCGGGCGTGGGAGCGTGCCACCAGAACATGTAGTCGGCGTCGGCACGGAAGCCGGCGACGTCGTAGACCCCCCTGGTCACGACGTCCTTGCCGGCCGCCTGTGCGAGCAGCTCCTCGACCTCGTCGGCCATGTTCTCCCGGTTGCCCGGGACCTGCTCGGTCACCTGGAAGACCGACCACATGGTGTAACGGATCACCTGGTTGAGATCGCGGGCCTTCGGCCGCGGCGCGCCCTCTGTCATGTCCTTCATTCTCCTTCTCGCGACAGGTGGTCCAGAATCCGGGCCGCGGCCGTGCGGGCGGTCGCGATGCAGGCGGGGACGCCGATGCCGTCGTAGGCCGCGCCGCACACGGCGAGCCCGGCGGCGCCCGAGACCGCGGCGCGCACCCTGGCCACCCGGTCGAGGTGGCCCACGTTGTACTGCGGCAGCCCGCCGCCCCAGCGGGTGACCCGGCTGTCGACCGGCAGGCCGCGCACGCCGATCACGTCGGCCAGCTCGGCCGTGGCCAGCGACACCAGCTCGGCGTCGTCGCGCTGGAGCAGGTGCTCCTCGCCGATCCTGCCGACCGAGCAGCGTACGAGCAGCAGGTCCTGGGCCAGGTGGGGCCACTTGACCGAGCTGAACGTCACCGCCTTGACCGGCCGGCCCTCCACCGGCGGCACCAGGTAGCCGCTGCCGGTCGGCGGCTGCGGGAGCGCGTCGATCGGGTAGGCGAGCGTGACGACGGCCATGCTGGCGTACTCGATCCTGGCCAGCTCGGCGGCGGCCTTGGGCACCTCGGCCTTGAGCAGGCGGGCGGCGGCGGGCGCGGGCGTGGCCAGGATGACGGCGTCGGCCTCGATCACCTCGGGCCGCGGCACCGGCCCGGCGACCAGCCGCCAGCCGTGCTCGGTGCGGTGGAGCTCGCGCACGGTCACGCCGGTCCGGACGTCGGCCCCGGACGCCTTGGCCACCGCCTCGGGCAGGCCGCCCAGGCCCTGGCGCAGCGTCGTGAAGACCGGCCCGCCGTTCTTGGGCGCGTCCTCGACGATGTGCCGGGCGGCGCTCAGCAACGAGCGCTCGGCCCTGGCGACGGCCGCGACCTGCGGCATCGTCGCCTCCAGCGACAGCATGTCGGAACGGCCGGCGTAGACCCCGCCGAGCAGCGGCTCGACCAGGCGCTCGACGATCTCACCGCCCATCCTGGCCCGGATGTAGGAGGCCACGGACACGTCGGTGCGCACCAGCGTGGGCGGCAGGACCTGGTCGAGCGGCACCCGCAGCAGGCCGCCGGGTGAGACGATGCCGGACCTGGCCAGCTCCGCCAGGTCGGCCGGCACGCCCATGACGTGCCCCTTCGGCATCTGCCGCAGCGCGCCCCTGGAGTAGACGGCCGACCGCACGGTGCCGGGGAGGACCAGCTCGTCCTCCAGCCCGACGGCCTTGGCCAGCTCGACGCCCTCCGGCCGGCGGGCCAGCATGGCCTCGGCCCCGGCGTCGAGGCTCACCCCCGCGACCTCGGAGGCGTGCAGCTTGCCGCCGAGGCGGGGGCTGCCCTCCAACACGGTCACCTTGACCTGCTCGCTCGTACCCTGACGGAGGAACCACGCGGCCGCCAGGCCGGAGATCCCACCGCCGATGACGACGACGTGCGCCCGTTTCCCTTCCACGTCTCCTGACGCTACCGCCTCGGCAGACCGCCCAGCTGATCGGGGCACGTGACCCTACCGTGATGTATGTCGCCAAACCGGGGTGATCGAGTTTCCGTCATAAGGGCATGAGGAGAATCCGGTTAGGCATCGCGTTCTCGGCCTGCGCCACTCTGCTGCTCGCGGGCTGCGGCGGCGGCAACGTCGAGATGACGTCGGGCGGCTCGCCCGCGGTGGCCTCGCAGGGCATGGCCGCCCCCGAGGCGCGGGACCTGGCCGCGCCGCAGAAGCAGGCCGCGCCGCAGGACGGCGACAGCGCGGTCTCCGGCGTCAAACTGGCCCAGCGGCAGCTGGACCGGCAGGTGATCTACACCGGCAGCATGACCGTACGCGCCAAGCAGGTCACCTCGGCCGCGCAGCAGGCCAAGCAGCTCGTCACGGCGGCGGGCGGCTACCTGTCGAAGGAGGAGGCCGAGTCGGCCGGCGACACCGAGGACTCGGCCCTGCTGGAGTTCAAGATCCCGCCCACCCGGTACGCCGACGTCACCGCCAGGCTGGGCAAGGAGCTGGGCAAGCAGCTCTCGATGAGCCAGGGCACCCAGGACGTCACCCTCCAGGTCGCCGACGTCGAGAGCCGGCTGAAGTCGGCGCAGAAGTCGCTGGAGTCGCTGCGCACGCTGCTGAAGAAGGCCGAGACCATCGGGCAGGTGCTGCAGGTGGAGCGGGAGATCAACTCCCGCGAGGCGGACCTGGAGGCGTTGCAGGCCCAGCAGAAGGAGCTGGCCACCCAGGTCGCGATGGCCACGCTGACGCTCCGGCTGGTCGGGCCGGTGACCGTGGTCGAGGACCCGGCCGAGGAGCCGGCGGGCTTCCTCGGCGGGCTGAAGACCGGGTGGGAGGCGCTGGTGTCGTTCACCAAGACGGCGCTGACCGTGGTCGGCGCGCTGCTGCCGTGGCTGCTCGTCCTGGCGCCGCTGGTGGCCGTGGCGGTGTTCCTGGTGCGGCGCAACCGCGCGCGCCGCCCCGCGCGCCCTGCCGCGCCCGACCCCGCGCCCGAGCCCGCCGAGCCCGGGCCGTCGGCGGCGTGAGGGTCAGGCGCCCGCTTCGTGCACCAGGTCGGTCAGGCGCTTGAGCTGGTCGGGGTCGGTCGAGGGGAGCACGCCGTGGCCGAGGTTGAACACGTGCCCCTCGGCCGCCGCGCCGCGCCGCAGCACCTCGCGGGCCCTGCGCTCCACGACCTCCCACGGCGCGAGCAGGATCGCCGGGTCGAGGTTGCCCTGCAGCGCCTTGCCCGGCCCGACGCGCCGGGCCGCCTCGTCGAGCGGCACCCGCCAGTCGACGCCCACGACGTCGGCCCCGGCCTCGCCGAGCACGCCGAGCAGCTCGCCGGTGCCCACGCCGAAGTGGATGCGGGGCACGCCCGCGACGCCCTCGAAGATGCGCCGGGTGTGGGGCAGGACGAACTCGCGGTAGTCCTCCGGGGCCACCGCGCCCACCCACGAGTCGAACAGCTGGATCGCCGACGCGCCGGCCGCGATCTGGATGCGCAGGTGCTCCAGCACGATGTCGGACAGGCGTTCCATGAGGGAGTGCCACAGGGCGGGCTCGCCGTACATCATGGCCTTGGTGCGGTCGTGGTTCTTCGACGGGCCGCCCTCGATGAGGTAGGACCCGAGCGTGAAGGGCGCGCCGGCGAAGCCGATCAGCGGGGTGCCGCCCAGCTCGCCGACCAGGGCCGAGATCGCCTCCGTCACGTACGGCACGTCGCCCGGCTCCAGCGGGCGCAGCGCCTCCACGGCCCGCGCGTCGCGGATCGGGTCGGCGACGACCGGGCCGACGCCCGGCTTGATGTCGAGGTCGACGCCGATGGCCTTGAGCGGGACGACGATGTCGCTGAAGAAGATGGCCGCGTCGACGCCGTAGCGGCGCACGGGCTGCATGGTGATCTCGACGATCAGGTCGGGCGTCGCGCAGGCGGTGAGCATCGGCACACCCTCGCGGACCTTCAGGTATTCGGGCAGCGATCGCCCGGCCTGCCTCATGTACCAGACCGGGGTGTGCGGGACGGGCTGCCTGCGGCAGGCGCGCAGGAAGGCTGAGTCGGCGAGATTCACCCTCCAAGGGTGCCATGGCACCCGATCGGCCGGGACATCGGCGCGGGGTGACCGGATCGGCCGGGACATCGGCCGGGACATCGGCGCGGGGTGTCGGAAAAACATGCATTGGATACCCAAAATCATGATCAGATAGCCAGATGAAGGTTTACCGGTCTGCCCGGCAGCGGCGTCGCACACGGGTCGAACACACCCCATGCCCGCCCAGAGAGCCGGTCTCGACTGGACCAAATGTTCACCAACCCACCGCGCGGCACCGATTCAGCGACCACTTTCGGGACACGCCGAGCGCGTTGCGGGGAATTGTCAGCGGCTCGTGCCAACGTCGGAGCCACGACCCGAAGAAAGGCCCCGGTTCGATGACTGGTGCGATGACCGCGTTGTGGAGTTCCCCGGAGGTTCGCAGCGAGCGCTGTGCTGCCTGCGCCGGCGAGCGGCTGTTCGAGCAGCCGCCCTGCTTCGACGGGCACGGTCCTGGCGAGTGCCCGGAATGGGCCTGCGCCGAATGCGGCCACGCGATCCTGCTCGGCTCGGCCGAGACCACCCGACCGGTTCGCCAGCTGGTTACGGCAGCGGCTTGATCACCAAGGATGAGCACCCCCGTGGTCCCCTTCCGTCCGTCCTCGACCTACGCTTCGGCTATGACCCTCGGTGACCAGCCACCGCCGCCCGCCGCGTTCACCCGCGCGGCGCAGAGCCTGCGGCTGTCCGAGGTCAGGCCGGAGATCGAGCTGGAGGACCTCCCCGCGCCGCAGCGGCTGGCCCCCTACTCGGCCGCCATCGGCGCCTCGGTCTACCGCGACGACGACGAGCTCGCGGTCGGCCGGCTGATCCTGCTCTACGACCCCGACGGCCAGCGCGGCTGGGAGGGCCCGTTCCGGCTGGTGGCCTACGTCCGGGCCGACATGGAGCCGGAGATCACCTCCGACCCGCTGCTCGGCCCGGTCGTGTGGAGCTGGCTGACCGAGGCCCTGGAGGCGCACGAAGCCGACTACTCCGCCGCGGGCGGTACCGTGACTAGAGCCGTGTCCGAGGGCTTCGGCAACAAGGCGGAAGACCCGGTCACGACCGAGCTCGAGCTGCGTGCGTCCTGGTCGCCCGCCGAGGAGGATCTGTCCGGCCACGTCGCCGCCTGGTGCGACCTCATGTGCCTGGCGGCGGGGATCCCGCCGCTCCCGCCCGACGTGGCCGCGCTGCCGCGCCGACGTGATGATCCGGAGAGTGACCGTACGAAGTGAGGGCACCAGTCAAGACAGCACCAGCGTCATGAGGTCGGTGAGCTCATGACAGAAGAACGCATCGTCGAGCCCCTGCTCGAACCCCGCGAGGGCATCCCCCCGGTGATCGCCGACGCGCACGGGCTGGCGCGGGTCGTCGACGCCTTCGCCGCGGGCACCGGCCCCGTGGCGGTCGACGCCGAGCGCGCCTCCGGCTACCGCTACGGCAACCGGGCCTACCTGGTCCAGCTCCGCCGGGCCGGCGCCGGCACCGCGTTGATCGACCCGGTCGGCTGCCCCGACCTGTCGGCGCTCGACGCCGCGCTCACCGGCACCGAGGTCGTGCTGCACGCCGCGTCCCAGGACCTGCCGTGCCTGATGGAGGTCGGCTTCAAGCCGCGCGAGATCTTCGACACCGAGCTGGCCGGCCGGCTGCTCGGTTACGAACGCGTCGGGCTCGGCACGATGGTCGAGACCGTCCTCGGGCTGCGGCTGGAGAAGGGCCACTCGGCCGCCGACTGGTCCACCAGGCCGCTGCCGGAGGACTGGCTGCGCTACGCCGCCCTCGACGTCGAGGTGCTGGTCGAGCTGCGTGACATGCTCCACCAGGAGCTGGCCGGGTCGGGGAAGCTGGAGTGGGCGCGCGAGGAGTTCGCGGCCGTGCTCAACACCCCGCCGCCGGCGCCGCGGTCCGACCCGTGGCGGCGTACGTCGGGCATCCACAAGGTGCGCAACGTGCGCGCGCTGGCCATCGTGCGCGAGCTGTGGACCATGCGCGACACGATCGCCAGGGAGAACGACCTGGCCCCCGGCCGGGTGCTGCCCGACGCCGCGATCGTCACCGCCGCCCTTGAGGGGCCCCGCACGAAGAAGGCCCTGACCGAGATCTCGGCCTTCACCGGCCGCAGCGCCCGCCGGTACATGAACGACTGGCTGGCCGCCGTCAACCGGGCGCGGACGTTGCCCGACGCCGAGCTGCCCCAGCCGAGCACGCCCGGCGACGGGCCGCCCCCGCCCAACCGCTGGGCCGACCGCGACCCGGCGGCGGCCAAGCGTCTGGCGGCGGCGCGGGCCGTGGTGGCCGCGCTGGCCGAGGAGCACCGCATGCCCACGGAGAACCTGCTCCAGCCCGACGCGGTGCGCAGGCTCACCTGGGAACCCCCCACTGAGATCACCGACGAGAGCGTGACCGCGCGGCTGCGGGCGCTCGGGGCGCGTGAGTGGCAGCTCTCGCTCACGGCCCATCCCATCGCCAAGGCGCTGGCCCGGCTCGACGGCTAGCTCCCCTCGCCGGCGTACGGGCGGAGGGCCCGCCTCCGCCCGCCGGCGTCACCGTCCCACTTGACGCTCGGAGGGGGACGGCCGTACGTTTCGGGAAAGCGCTTTCCCCATCCGTTGCCTGAAGGGATCCCCATGAGCGTGCGCACCATCGGCGTCGTGATGAACGGCGTCACCGGACGAATGGGCTATCGCCAGCACCTCGTCCGCTCCGTCCTGGCCATCAACGAGCAGGGCGGCGTCACGCTCTCGGACGGCGACCGGGTCAGGCTGCGCCCGGTCCTGGTCGGCCGGAACGCCGACAAGCTCGCCGACATCGCCGACCGGTACGGGATCCCCGACTTCACCACCGACCTCGACGCCGCCCTCGCCGACGACGACAACCTGATCTACTTCGACGCCCAGGTCACCAGCGCCCGCGTCAAGGCCGTGCTCAAGGCCATCGAGGCGGGCAAGCACGTCTACGCCGAGAAGCCCACGGCCGAGTCGGTGCAGGAGGCCGTCGCGCTGGCCGAGGCCGCCACGGCCAGGGGCGTGAAGAACGGCGTCGTGCAGGACAAGCTGTTCCTGCCGGGCCTGCTCAAGCTGAAGCGGCTGATCGACGGCGGGTTCTTCGGCCGGATCCTGTCGGTGCGCGGCGAGTTCGGCTACTGGGTGTTCGAGGGCGACTGGCAGGAGGCGCAGCGCCCGTCCTGGAACTACCGGGCGCAGGACGGCGGCGGGATCGTGCTCGACATGTTCCCGCACTGGCACTACGTGCTGGAGAACCTGTTCGGCCGGGTCCGGTCGGTCTACGCCAAGGCCGTGACGCACGTCCCGTCCCGGGTGGACGAGCAGGGCCGCGCGTACGAGGCCACCGCGGACGACGCCGCGTACGGGATCTTCGAGCTCGAAGGGGACGTGATCGCTCAGATCAACTCCTCCTGGACGGTCCGCGTGAACCGCGACGAGCTGGTCGAGTTCCAGGTGGACGGCACGCACGGCAGCGCCGTCGCGGGCCTGCGCAACTGCCGCTTCCAGCACCGGGCCGCCACCCCCAAGCCGGTCTGGAACCCCGACCTGCCCGCCACGGCCCGCTTCCGCGACGACTGGCAGGAGGTGCCGGACAACGCCGAGTTCGACAACGGGTTCAAGGTGCAGTGGGCGGCGTTCGTCCGGCACGTGCTGGAGGACGCGCCGTTCCCCAACGACTTCGCCTCGGGGGCGCGCGGCGTGCAGCTCGCCGAGCTGGGCCTGCGCTCGAACGCCGAGGGCCGCCGGATCGAGGTGCCGCAGCTGTGAGGATCGACCTGCCGGGCGGCGCGTACGAGCTGCGCGAGCCGGTGACCTGGCCGGCCTCGGCCGCCCCGGCCGCGAGCCGGGTGGTCTACGCGGCCGCGCACGTCGTCGCCGACCCGCTCGGCGACAACACGCCGGGCTCCCCCGCCGCCGTGGACTGGGAGGCGACGCTGCGCTTCCGCCGCCACCTGTGGTCGCACGGCCTGCGGGTGGCCGACGCCATGGACACCGCCCAGCGCAACATGGGCCTGGACTGGGCGGCGACCAGGGAGCTGATCCGGCTCAGCGCCGAGGAGGCGCGCGCCTTCGGCGACCCGGCGGCGCTGGTGGCCTGCGGCGCGGGCACCGACCACGCGCCCGGCGCCGCCGACCTGCACACGATCACCGCCGCGTACGCCGAGCAGGTGGAGGCCGTCCAGGCGGCCGGGGCGGGCGTGATCGTGATGGCCTCCCGGCAGCTGGCCAGGGTGGCGGCCGGGCCCGCCGACTACCACCAGGTGTACGGCAAGGTCCTCGGCCTGGCCGACCGCCCGGTGATCCTGCACTGGCTGGGCGAGATGTTCGACCCGCAGCTCGCCGGCTACTGGGGCGCCCCGGACGTGGACGCGGCGACGGAGTCGTTCCTGGAGCTGGTCCACGCCCACGCCGCCGTGGTGGACGGCGTCAAGGTGTCGCTGCTGGACGAGGAGCACGAGGTGCGGCTGCGCGCCGCGCTCCCCGAGGGCGTCCGGCTCTACACCGGCGACGACTTCAACTACCCCTCGCTCATCAGGTCGGGCTCGCACGCGCTGCTCGGCATCTTCGACGCGATCGCCCCGGCCGCCGCCGCCGCCCTGCGCGAGCTGGACGCCGCCGAGGCGGCCAGTGGCGAGGAGGCGGCCCGCCACCTAGCCCGCTACGACGAGATCCTGGCCCCCACGGTCGCCCTGTCGCGGAAGATCTTCGAGGCGCCGACGTACCACTACAAGACCGGCATCGTCTTCCTGGCCTGGCTCAACGGCCACCAGGACGCGTTCGCCATGGTGAACGGCGCCCAGTCGGCGCGCTCGCTGCGCCACCTGGCGGAGGTGTTCAGGCTGGCCGACCGGGCCGGGCTGCTGGCCGACCAGGAGCTGGCCGTGCGCAGGATGACGGCGCTGCTGGCGGTGAACGGCCTGTGAGCCTGTCGCTGAACCAGTGGACGACCAGGCGCTGGTCGGTCGCCGAGGCCGTGGACGGCTGCGCGCGGCACGGCCTGGAGGCGATCGGGCTGTGGCGCGAGAAGGTGGCCGAGGAGGGGCTCGCGCGCAGCGCCAAGCTGGTGCGCGAGGCCGGGCTGCGGGTGTCCTCGCTGTGCCGGGGCGGCTTCCTCACGGCGGGCGGGCTGCCCGGCGAGGAGGGGCGGCGCGCGTTCGAGCGGGCGCTCGACGACAACCGGCGGGCCGTGGACGAGGCGGCCGAGCTGGCGGCCGCGTGCCTGGTGATGGTGGTCGGCGGGCTGCCGGGGGTGCGGCCGGGCGAGCCGCTGCCGTCCGGTTTCTCCAAGGACGTCGCCGGGGCGCGGGAGCGCGTCGCCGAGGCGCTGTCGGTGCTGGCGCCCTACGCCGGCGAGCGCGGCGTCAGGCTGGCGCTGGAGCCGCTGCATCCGATCTACTGCCCCGACCGGGCGGTGCTGTCCACGCTGGGCCAGGCGCTCGACCTCAGCCTGCCCTACCCGGAGGAGCAGGTCGGGGTGGTGGTGGACACCTTCCACGTGTGGTGGGATCCCAGGCTGGCCGAGGACGTCGCGCGGGCCGGGCGGCGCATCGCGTCGTACCAGGTGTGCGACTACCTGCACCCGCTGCCCGCCGACGTGCTGCTCGGGCGGGGCATGATGGGCGACGGGGTGATCGACTTCGCGCCGATCACCCGGGCCGTGCTGGCCGCCGGGTACGCGGGCGACATCGAGGTCGAGATCTTCAACGCCGACGTCTGGGCGGCCGACCCGGACGAGGTGCTGGCCACGATGAAGGCCCGCTACGCCGGGCTGGTGGTCTAGACGCGGCCGGGGTCGATCGTGCCGTCGAGGGTGAGGGCGGCTTCGAGCAGGAAGTAGTCGCCCCAGACCAGCTCGTGGGCGGTGGCCAGGCCCTTGCGCCGGTCGTAGCAGCCGTCCACCAGGCCGCCGTGCTCGTTGAGGTGGTCGCGGGCCAGCGCGTCCAGCGTGCGGGCGGCCTGCTCGCGGTAGCCGTCCTTGGCCAGCGGCGCGAGCTTGGCCAGGGCGGCGGCGGCGATCGCGGTGGCCGAGGTGTCGCGGGGCGCGGCGGGGATGCCGGGGTCGTCGAAGTCCCAGTAGCAGACCAGGTCGGACGGGACGTGGGCCAGGTACCAGTCGGCGACCTCGGTGGCCGGGCCGATGAACTCGGCCGACAGGTGGGCGGCCTGGGCCAGGCCCAGCATGGCCCACGCCTGCGCGCGGGCCCAGGTGCTGGTAGGCGAGGAGCCGTTGACGGCGCCGGCCGAGGTCTGGGCGACCGAGCCGTCCTCCCGTACGCACATGGCGTAGCCGGTGCGGGCGTGGGACTCGGCCATCACCAGCAGCTCGCGGGCTCCGGTGCGTTCGCAGGCGAAGGCCAGCAGCGGGACGGTGCCGGGCAGGCCGTCCACGCAGGCGCCGGGGCGCGGCCAGCCGTATTTGACGACGTCCTCCTCCTGGGGCGGCAGCAGGCCGGCCAGCGGGTCGAAGCCGATGCTCAGCGACCGGGCGGCGGCCACGGCGGTCGTGGCGCCCGGCTCCTCGTCGCCGGCGAGCACGGCCGGGAGCGCGGCGCCGTACCAGAACAACATGCCGCGCAGCAGCGTGGGGGCGTCGGTGCGGGCGGCCAGCCGCTCGGCGACCTGGCCGGCGGCTCGGGCGTAGCGGGGCTCGCCGGTGGCGACCGACGCCAGGGACAGCAGGCCGCCCCAGAAGCCGCCGCACCAGTCTCCGTCCTCGGACCAGGTCCATTCGCCCGTCACGGGGTCGGCGTAGAGGGGGAAGCGCCCTTGAGACTGCGCGAGGGTCCCGCCGACCCTGCGCACCAGCTCTGTGACCAGCATGGAACCGCCTCATCCGGAAACGTGATGCCTCCTCCGGTTACCCGGGGCGGCACGGGCTTAACGGGACGCGTCCCAGACGATCAGGTAGCGCCGCAGCAACAACCGGCGGAACCGGCAGCCCGGCAACAACCGCCTGGCGGCCCGCCCCACCTCGGCCCACGCCATGTCGGGGTCCATGACGGGGACGGACGGCCCGCTCTTGGGCCCGTGGCGGAGCTGGTGGACGCGGGTGACGACCTGCGCCGTGCCGCTGATCACCCAGTCGAGCGGCGAACGGTTCCTGGCATGCCCGACGACCACCAGCCGGCCGCCGGGCGCGAGCAGCCGCCGCAACGCCCCGACGGCCGCGCCGAACTCGGCGTGGTGCACGACGGCCACGGCGCTGACGAAGTCGTACCCGGACTCCGGCAGCGCGGCCGGGTCGAGGTAGTCGGCCTCGGTGAAGGCGAGGCCGGGCCGGTCGCCGTGGCGGGACCTGGCCAGGGCGACGGCCTGCGCCGACCGGTCGACGCCGGTCACGTCGGGGACGCGGGCGGCGAGCTTGCCCGCCAGAAGGCCGTCGCCGCAGCCGACGTCGAGGGCGCGGGACGAGCCGGGCGGGATCAGGCTGAGCACCAGCCGCTGGTAGTGCACGTTGTGATTCCAGTACGGATCGGGCACCTGATCACCATAATGCTCTAAAGGGTCACCGTGCCCGCCGCTCCGTCGACGGTGATCTCCTGGCCCGTGGCGATGCGGCCGGTGGCGTCGCGGACGCCGACGACGGCGGGGATGCCGTACTCGCGGGCCACCACGGCGCCGTGCGACATGGCGCCGCCCATCTCCATCACCAGGCCGCCGGCCGTGAGGAACAGCGGGGTCCAGCCGGGGTCGGTCGAGGGGCAGACCAGGATCTCGCCCGGTTCGAGATGGGCGCCGTTCGGGTCGAGCACCACCCTGGCCAGGCCGGTGACCGTGCCGGCCGAGGCCGCCGTGCCGGTCAGCGCGCCGCCGGGGACGGGCCCGGCCAGGGCCTCGGGCTCGGTGCCGTCGGAGAGCATGATCCGGGGAACGTGCCGGCGGCGCGACTCCCGCTCGTAGGTCGTCCGCCGCTCGCGCACCAGGTCGCGCAGGTCGCCGCCGGACAGGGCGGACCTGGCCTCCTCCAGGCGCAGGAAGTACACGTCGGCGGCGTCATCCAGGACGCCGGCGGCGGCCAGGTGCTCCCCGACCGCGCGCAGGCTGTGCCGGACGGCGGCGATGGCCCTGACCGCGTGGTACTTGGGCAGTTCGCGCAGCCCCGCGTACGCCCGGGTGCGGCCGAGCGCGAAGCGCACCACGGGCGCCCGCCACCGGCCCCTGCGCGCGGCCAGCGCGGCGACCCGCTCGACCTCCTCCCGCGCCGCCCGCGCGCCCCTGGCGAACAGCGCGTCGGGGGCGAGGGCGGCGCCGGCGTCCATGCGCAGG
>NZ_JBSFGJ010000128.1:0-21972 GCF_053596515.1 Nonomuraea sp. NPDC001684 | reverse complement strand
GACGCGTTCGCGGCGGCGGTCGCCGAGGAGATGCGAGCCTGACCGGCGGTCAGGAGGCGTGCCGCTCCGCCTGCGTGGCCAGGCGGGCGGCCTGCCAGCCGCCCATCCCGTGCACGCCGGGCCCCGGCGGCGTCGAGGACGAGCAGAGGAACACCCCCGGCAGCGGGGTGCGCCACGGCGCGGCCGACCAGACCGGCCGCCGCACGAGCTGGACCAGGTCGTTCAGCCCGCCGCCGATGTCGCCGCCGACCAGGTTGGGGTTGCCCGCCTCCAGGGCGGCGGGGCCGGTGGCGTGCCTGGCCAGCACCCGGTCGCGGAAGCCGGGCGCGTACCGCTCGATCTGGGCCTCGACGGCGTCCGTCATGTCCGCCGCCGAGCCGTTGGGGACGTGGCAGTAGGCCCACAGCGTGTGCCCGCCCCTGGTCGGATCGGCCGCGTACGGCTGCACGACCAGCACGTACGGGCGGGGCGAGTGCCGTCCGGCGGCGACCTCCGCCTCGGCGAGCGCGATCTCCTCCAGCGTCCCGCCCAGGTGCACGGTCCCGGCCCGCGCGACCTCCGGGTCACGCCAGGGCACCGGGCCGTCGAGCGCCCAGTCCAGCTTGAAGACGCCGGGCCCGTACCGGTAGCGGCGCAGGCCGCGGCGGTAACCGGCGGGCAGGTCGGCCATCGCGAGGAACTGCCGGGGCGTCACGTCGAGCACCACCGTCCGGGCGTCGAGCTCGTCGAGCCGCTCGACCCGGTGGCCGGTCACCGCCTCGCCGCCCAGCGACCGCAGCTCGGCCACCAGGGCGTCGGCCAGCACCTGCGAGCCGCCGCGCACGACCGGCCAGCCCACCAGGTGGGCCAGCGCCCCGAGCACCAGCCCGTAACCGGCGCTGACCGGGGAGCGCAGGTCGAGCATGGAGTGCGCGGCCAGCCCGGCCAGCAGCGCCCGCCCCTCGACGGTGCGCAGCGCCCCGCGGCCGAACGTCGTGGCCGGCAGCGCGGCCGCGGCCCCGAACCCGGCCGCCCGCGCGAACGTGCGCGGCCCGGCCCGCCACGGCCCGAGCGGACTGAGCAGCACCTCCATGAGCGGGAATCCGGCCCGCGCCGCCGCCCCCGCGGTCGCCTGCCAGACCCGGCCGTCCCTGCCGAGCCCTTCGGCCGTACGGGCCGCGTCGCGGTGCAGCAGCACGGCCGGACGGTCGTCGAGCGGATGGGCCGCGGCCACCGGCGGATGGGCGAACTCGACCCCCTTGAGGCCGAGCGCCCGCATCGCCGGCGAGGCCAGCGCCATCGCCATCACGGTGGCGCCCAGGTCGTGCACCCGGCCGGGCAGCGTCAGCTCGCCGGAGCGCAGCCCGCCGCCGAACCGGTCGGCCGCCTCCAGCAGCAGCACCTCGCGCCCGGCGCGGGCCAGCATGACCGCGGCGATCAGCCCATTGGGGCCCGACCCCACGACGACCGTCTCAGCCCTTGCCGTGACCATGGCGCCCGCCCTTCCGCGCTCCGGGGCTCCAGCCTCTCACGCCGCCCCGCGCGGGGGTTCAGGAGGCCAGGATCGACGGGTACGGCTGCGCGCCCCGCTGCTTGAGCAGGTCGGTCATCAGCTTGATCTCACCGCTCTGCCCCTGGACGATCTTCTGGGCCATGCCGGCCACCTCGTCCCGCTTGGACAGCTTGAGCAGCCCCTCGGCCATCTCCACGCCGCCCTCGTGGTGGCGGATCATGAGCTGCAGGAACAGCACCTCGGCCTGGACGCCCTGCAGCTCCTTGAGCTTGGCCAGCTCCTGCGGCGAGGCCATGCCGGGCATCGCGCCCGCGGCCGTGCCCGCGGTCGCGGGCGCGGCGCCGTGGCCGTGGCCCGCCATCCAGGCCATCGGGCGCTGGTCGGTCGCCTGGTCGAGGCCCCACTGCTGCAACCAGCCCTGGAACATGCCGCGCTGGTTGGACTGCGTGGTGATGATGTCGAAGGCGAGGTTCCTGATCTCCTTGGCCGGGCCCTTGTCCCGGATGACGAACGCCATCTCCACGGCCTGCGCGTGATGCGTGGCCATGTCGCGGGCGAACCCGGCTTCGGGCGAGGAGTCCCCGGGCGTGGAGTCGCGGCCGAACAGCAGGAACGCCGCGGCGAGGAGCACCAGCACGGCGCAGACGATCAGAACGGGTTTTCTGGCGGGCTTTTCCATGGCCAGTCCAGCGTACCCATCCCCGCGCAAGCTGTGATCCGACGCTTATGCGCCTCTTATTCTCCGCATACGCCGGTAGGGCATAGGGTGACCGAAGTCAGGTACGCCGATGGAGGGACGATGACGAAGGAGAAGGCGCAGGCGCGGCGCGAGCATCTGCAGAAGATGCGGGCCGAGCAGCAGCGCAAACAACGCCGCGCCGCACTGCTCATGTGGGGGACGGGCGGTCTCATCGTCGTGCTCCTCGTCGGCGTGGTCGGCATCTACCTGGTCAACCAGGCGCGCGCGACCTCGCTCGACGCGGTGACCAACTACAAGTACGAGGCCGGCCAGCACGTCGCCAAGACGGTCACCTACAAGGAGACCCCGCCCGTCGGCGGCGAGCACAACAACTACTGGCAGCAGTGCGCGGTCTACGACAAGCCGATCCACAACGAGCACGCGGTGCACTCGCTGGAGCACGGCGCGGTCTGGATCACCTACCGCCCCGACCTGCCCAAGGCGCAGCTCGACGCGCTGAAGGACGTGGCCACCTCCACCGGCCAGCAGGACTACATGCTGGTCAGCCCCTACCCGGGCCTGCCGGCGCCGATCGTCGCCTCGACGTGGGGCCACCAGCTCAAGCTCCAGGACCCGTCCGACCCCAAGCTCCCGGCCTTCATCAAGAAGTACCAGAACGGCCGTGACACCCCCGAGCCGGGCGCCATCTGCGGCGGCCAGGACGCCATCACCACCACGTCCGACCAGGCCCCGCTGCCGCCCGCGCCGACGGGCAACACCCCGATGGAGACGCTGGCGCCCTCGCCCAGCCAGTCCAATTACCCCCCCTCCGCCACCCGGCGCGGGCCCGGCCCCGGCCGGCCCCTCGACGTGTGTCCGGGGGCTCGCGCTAGAGCTCGCCGACGAGCAGGCCGCGGCGCAGGCGGGCGTACTCCTCGAAGGAGATGCGGCCGTCGCCGTCGGCGTCGGCGCGCTGGAAGGCGGCCGAGAGCCCGTCGTCGCGGTTCCACAGCGTGCGGAACTCCGCGGCGGTGAGCTCGCCGTCGCCGTCGTGGTCGGCGAGGTCGAAGGTGGCGCGGAACATGGGGTTCAGCACGCCGTCGAGCGCGCCCGTGCGCACCAGCGCCTGGAAGGACTCGACGTACTCCTCCCTGCTGATCCGGCCGTCGTGGTCGGCGTCGAGGGCGTGCACGTGGACGTCCCAGGTGTCGAGGAACGCCGCCACGACCTTCTCGCCCTCGGGGCTGTCCGGCCGCGCGCCGGCCCGCCGGATGCGGTGGCGGGCCAGCGCGAGGTAGTCGTCCTTGGTCAGGAAGCCGTCGCCGTCGGTGTCGAGGTCGTCGAAGTTGCGTTCCGCGCTGCCGCGCAGGAGCACCGGATCCATCCAAGCCTCCGTCGTCACGGATCGTCATGGTCTCGTGACTCACCGTAACGCGCGGATCCGTGACGGCCAAGGCCCGGTCCCGTTCCACGCGACCGGGCCCGCGGCTCAGGTCAGCGCCTCCTCCAGCGGTGACCACTCCAGGCCGTGCGCCTCGGCCACCGGGCGGCTGGTCAGGCGTCCCTCGTGGGTGCTCACGCCGGCGGCCAGGGCGGCGTCCGTGCGGACCGCCTCGCGCCACCCCTTGCCCGCGACGGCCAGCGCGTACGGCAACGTCACGTTGGTCAGCGCGAACGTCGAGGTGTGCGGCACCGCGCCCGGCATGTTGGCCACGCAGTAGAAGACCGACTCGTGCACCCGGTACGTCGGCTCGGCGTGCGTGGTCGGCCGCGAGCCCTCGAAGCAGCCGCCCTGGTCGATCGAGATGTCCACCAGCACCGAGCCCGGCTTCATCCGGCTCACCAGGTCGTCGGTGACCAGCATGGGCGCCTTGGCCCCCGGCACCAGCACCGCGCCGATGACCAGGTCGGCCTCCAGCACGGCCTTCTCGATCTCCAGGGTGTTCGACGCGACCGTCTGGCAGTGGCCCTGGTAGATCATGTCCGCCTGGCGCAGCTTGTCGATGTTGCGGTCGAGGAGCAGCACCTCGGCCTGCATGCCGAGCGCGATGGCGGCGGCGTTCATGCCGGACACCCCGGCGCCGATCACCACGACGTTCGCCGCCCGCACGCCGGACACGCCGCCCATGAGCACGCCCCTGCCGCCCTGCGAGCGCATCAGGTGGTACGCGCCGACCTGCGGCGCCAGCCGTCCGGCCACCTCCGACATCGGGGCGAGCAGGGGCAGCGAGCCGTCCCTGTTCTGCACGGTCTCGTAGGCGATGGACGTGACGCCCGAGTCGAGCAGGGCCCTGGTCAGCGGGCCCGAGGCGGCCAGGTGGAGATAGGTGAACAGGATCTGGCCCTTGCGCATCCGGTGGTACTCCTCGGCCACCGGCTCCTTCACCTTCATGATCAGGTCGCACGTGGCCCACACCTCGTCGGCGTGCGGCGCGATGACGGCGCCCGCCGCGGCGTAGTCCTCGTCCGGGATGGCCGAGCCGAGGCCCGCCTGCCGCTCGACGTGGACCTGGTGCCCGTGGCGTACCAGTTCGTGGACGCCCGCGGGGGTGAGTGCGACGCGGTATTCGCTGTTCTTGACCTCGCGGGGAACTCCGACCTTCATGGGGTCATCCCTCGTTCGCGTGGAAAGTTGCCGACAACCTGCGTTCTCATTTCCATTTTTCCTCCGATCTCACGGATAGGTGAGGATTTTTCGGCTGATTACCCCGCTGCTGCCCGTCCTCGATAAGCTCACCGGCAGCCCGAACGTCAGGATGGGGTCGTCAACGATGGACAGACCGGTAGAGGCGCCTCCCGCGGAGCCGGAAGAGCCGGAGGAGCCGAAGGCCAGCCGCCTCACCACCATCGTGCTGACCGTCTCGCTGGTGCTCGTCGTCGTCGTGGCGGGCGTGCTCGGCACGGTCGCCGTCCTGATGACCAAGAGCCCCGACAGCCCGCTCCTCGGCGGCGCGCCGCCGCAGCGCCTGGCCATCCCCATCCACTTCGCGCCGGTCAAGGAGACCAAGACCGCGCCCTGTCCGGGCGACCCGGCCGTGCTCGACGAGCAGCAGACCACCTGTTACCTCCTGGAGGACGGCGTCACGGTCGGCGCCGTGCAGCGGATCGAGGCCGTCCGCGGCACCGACAACTCCTACTCGGTGCGCATCGCGGTCGCGCCCGTCTTCAAGGACCGGCTGGTGCGGCTCATCGACGAGCTCCAGCCCACGCAGCGGCAGGTCGCGATCGTGCTGGCGCCCGAAGGCGAGCAGACGCCGAAGACGGTCCTGGCCGCGCCGGTCGTCACCCAGAGCATGGACGGCGACAGCCTGAGCATCGCGGGCTTCACCAAGGAGGAGGCCGACGCGCTGGTGGTCCGGATGCTCGGCACGCCGCCGTCCCAGCCGTCGCAGCCCGCGCAGCCGCAGTCGTCCCAGCCGGGCACCGACCAGCAGCCCCAGCAGCCGACGGACCAGCAGCAGCCCACGAACCAGCAACCCACGAACCAGCAGCAGCCGAACCAGCAGCCGAACCAGCAGCCGCAGCAGCCCACGGACACCGGCCAGGGCACCGCGACCACCGGCACGACCGCCCCCGCGGGCGTCGCCCGCGTCCCCGACAAGCGGTACGCGAGCTGCAAGGAGGCCCAGGCCGCCGGCGACGGCCCCTACACGCGCGGACGGCATGAGGAGTACTCCTGGTATCCCGACCTCGACCACAACGGCGTGGCCTGCAACAGCGCTGACATCCGCTAACCGAACAGGGCCCGGAGGGCGTCGATGCCGAAGTAGGCCAGGAAGACCAGCGAGACGGCCCACAACAGCCACGGGATCTCCGCGAACTTCCCCCGGGCCGCCTTGATCAGCGTGTACGAGATCACCCCTGCCCCCACCCCGTTCGTGATCGAGTACGTGAACGGCATCAGCGCGATCGTCAGGAACGCCGGCACGGCCAGCTCGATGTCGGTCCAGGGCACGTTCTTGGACTGCGTCATCATCAGCGCCCCGACCAGCACCAGCGCGGGCGCCGCCGCGGCCGCCGGCACCACCGCGGCGATCGGCGTGAACAGCAGCGTCAGCCCGAGCAGCGCCCCGGTCACGACGCTGGCCAGACCGGTGCGCGCGCCCTCGCCCACACCGGCGGCCGACTCGACGAACACGGTGTTGGCCGAGGCGCTGACCGAGCCGCCGATCATGCCCGCGACGCCGTCGACGGTCAGGATGCGGCCCAGCCGCGGCACCCGCCCGACCTGGTCCACGAGCCCGGCCTCGTCGCTGACGCCGATGATCGTGCCCATCGCGTCGAAGAAGCCCGACAGCACCAGCGTGAACAGCACCACGGTCGCGGTCAGCGCGCCCGCCCTGGCGAACCCGCCGAACAGGTCGAACTGCCACACCAGCCCGAAACTCGGCGCCGCGACCAGGGACTCGGGCATGTGCGGCACGACCACCCCCCACTCCTTGGCGGGGACCGGCACCAGCGCGTTGACCACGACGGCCAGGACCGCGGTGACCGCGATGCTGATGAGGATGGCGGCCGGGGTCCTGCGCACGTACAGGACGATCATCAGCAGCAGGCCGAAGCAGAACAGCGTGACCGGCCAGCCGGTGAGATGGCCGGTCGCGCCGAGCTGCACGGGGGTGCCGGTGCCCCGGGCGACGAAACCCGCGTCGACCAGGCCGATCAAAGCGATGAACAGGCCGATCCCGACGCTGATCGCGTGCTTGAGCGCCAGCGGGATCGCGTTCATGATCAGGGTGCGCAGGCCGGTGACCGCCAGGACGATGATGACCGCGCCCTCCAGCACGACCAGGCCCATCGCCTGCGGCCAGGTCATGTGCGGCGCGGCCTGGTAGGCGACCACCGCGTTCAGCCCGAGCCCGGCGGCCAGCGCGAACGGCGCGTTGCCGACGAACGCCATGAGCAGGGTGGACAGCGCGGCCGCCAGCGCGGTCGAGGTGGTCAGCTCGGCGATGGACAGCCGGGCGCCGGTGACGTCCTTCGCGCCGGCCAGGATGATCGGGTTGAGCAGGATGATGTAGGCCATCGCCATGAAAGTGGTCAGGCCGCCGCGGACCTCGCGTCCGACGGTCGTCCCCCGCCCGGTCAGCTCGAAGAGTCTGTCGAGCACCACACGTCCCCCTCGTCATGGCGAGGGGAGTGCGGGTCACCTACCCGGCGGGGGACATGATCACGCCTTCTCGTGCCGCCCGTGGCCGACCAGGCCGACGAACTCCTCCAGGCCGATCCGGCCGTCGCCGTCGGTGTCGGCGGCGTTGATGAACGCCTCGATCTCCTCCTCGGAGGCGCCGTGGACCCCCAGCGCCTCGTTGGCCTGCCTGATCTCGGCCGCGGTCAGCAGACCGTCGCCGTCGGTGTCGAAGCGACTGAACTCCGCCTCGGCGGCTTCACGACCGCTTGCCATCGGATACCTCCCCGTGATTGGACAAGGCGATATCTTCCGGCCTGATCGGAACGCGAGTCAACCGGAGCCCGGTCGCGGCGCGCACGGCGGCGGCGACGGCGGGGGTGGAGGAGAGCGTGGGCGGCTCGCCGGCGCCGCGGAGGCCGTACGGCGCGGACGGGTCCGGATTTTCCAGGATTTTCAGCTGCATGGGCGGCATGTCGAGCATGGTGGGGATCAGGTAGTCGGTGAACGACGGGTTCAGCACGCGGCCGTCGCGCACCTGGATCTCCTCCATGAGCGCCAGCCCGAGGCCCTGGGCCGTGCCGCCGTGGATCTGGCCCTCCAGCGCCTGCGGGTTCATGATCTTGCCCACGTCCTGCACCGCGGCCAGCTCCACCACCTTGACCAGCCCCAGCTCGACGTCCACGTCCACCACCGCGCGGTGCACGCACAGCGCGAGCTGCGTGTGCGAGTCGCCCTGCCCGGTCACCGGGTCCATCGGCTTCGTGGGCCGGTGCCGGTACTCGCGGGTCTCCTCGATCGGCCCGAACCTGGCCAGCGCCTCCCGCGGCGGCAGCCCCTCGAACCGCTCGCGCACCGCCTCGCAGGCGGCCTTGACCGCGCCGCCCGTCACGTAGGACTGCCGCGAGGCCGACGACGAGCCCGCCGAGCCCACGGCGGTGTCGGCGGTCGCCACGGTCACGTCCTCGATGCCCAGCTCGGTCCGTGCGATCTGGGCCTGGACCGTGACCAGGCCCTGGCCCACCTCGGCGGCGGCGGTGTGCACGGTGACCCGCGGCTCGCCGCCGACCAGCTCGGCCCGCACCCGGGCCGTGGAGTAGTCGTCGAAGCCCTCGGAGAAGCAGATGTTCTTGATGCCGACGCCGTAGCCGATCCCGCGCCGCACCGACTCGCCGTGCGTGGTCTGCGAGACGCCGCCCGGCAGCGCGCGCAGGTCCGCCCCCGTCCGCGGGGCGGGCAGCGGCATGGCCTCCAGCTCGCGCAACATGCCGGCCAGCGGCGCGGGGGAGTCGATCACCTGGCCGGTCGCCAGCGCCGAGCCCTGGGAGACGGCGTTGCGCGCCCGGATCTCGACCGGCGACAGGCCGCACGCCTCGGCCAGCCGGTCCATCTGCGACTCGTAGGCGTAACACGCCTGCACCGCGCCGAACCCACGCATCGCCCCGCACGGCGGGTTGTTGGTGTAGACGCCCGCGGCGTCGATCCACACGTTCGGCACCTCGTACGGCCCGGCCCCCAGCGAGGCGGCGTTGCCGACCACGGCGGGGGAGGAGGAGCAGTACGCGCCGCCGTCCAGCAGGATGTCGGCCTTGACGTAGACCAGCCTGCCGTCGCGGGTCGCGCCGTGCTCGTAGCGCATCAGGGCCGGATGGCGGTGCACGTGGCCGAAGAACGACTCCTCGCGGCCGTAGACGATCTTGACAGGGCGGTTCAGGCGCAGGGCCAGCATGCACGCGTGCACCTGCATCGACAGGTCCTCCCGGGCGCCGAACGCGCCGCCGACACCCGACAGCGTCAGCCGGACCTTCTCCGGCGGCAGGCCCAGGCAGGGGGCGAGCTGGTCGCGGTCCACGTGCAGCCATTGGGTGGCGATGTACAGATCCACGCCGCCGTCCTCGGCCGGGACCGCGAGACCCGACTCCGGGCCGAGGAACGCCTGGTCCTGCATGCCGACCTCGTACTCGCCGGTGACGACGACCTCCGCCTCGAACGTGTCGCCCTTGCGCACCGGCTGGCGCCTGACGTACTCGCGCGACTCGCGCGGATCGGTCACCGCCGGGCGCGGCTCGTAGTCGACCACGATGGCCCGCGCCGCCCTGCGCGCGGTCTCCGGATGGTCGGCGGCCACCAGCGCCACCGGCTCGCCCTGGTGGCGGACCTGGTCGATGGCCAGCACGGGCTGGTCCTTGTGGTCGAGCCCGTAGAACTTCTCGCCGGGCACGTCCTCGTGCGTCAGGACGGCCAGCACGCCCGGCATGCGCAGCGCCGGGCCCACGTCGATCGACCGGATCCAGGCCGACGGGTGCGGGCTGCGCAGCGTCACGCCCCACACCATGCCGTCGAGCCACAGGTCGGAGGCGTAGGCGAACTCGCCGGTCACCTTCAGCGTCGCGTCCGGCCGCCGCGCGCTCGTGCCGACCCCCTCGGCCCCGCCGACGCCTTCGGACCTGGTGGAGTGGACCGTCTCCGTCATCCTCCGAGTAGAGCACCGGCCCGGCCCGGCCTCCTATGCCCGTGACGTGAAATCCCGGTCATCGCTTGACAGAGCGGGCTTGTATATTCCTCCAAGTGCGCATCAGTGACCTGCTGGCGATCGACGAGCTGGGTCTCAGGCTGCTGGCCGGCGACCCGGAGCGCGAGTTCGGCACGGTCCACATCACCGACCTGCCCGAGCCGGGGCGCTACCTGTCCGGCGGCGAGCTGGTCCTGACCGGCCTGATGTGGCGCGACACCGCCGCCGACTCCGCCCGTTTCGTCACCGCCCTGGTCGAGGGCGGGGTGGCCGCGCTCGGCGCGGGCGCGGCCCGGCTCGGGCACGTGCCCGCCGACCTGGTCTCGGCCTGCCGCCAGGCCGGGCTGCCGCTGGTCGAGGTGCCGGTCGAGGTCTCCTTCCGCACGCTGGCCGAGCTGGTCGCGCCCCGGCTGTCCGGCGACGTGCGCGACGCGCTCGGGCGTCACCGCAGGCTCGTGGCGGCCCTGGCCGAGGGCGCCGACCTGCGCGGGCTGTTCGAGCTGACCGCCGCCGAGCTGGGCGTCACGGGCGCCGTCCTGTCCGCGTCCGGTGAGGTGGTCGTCGGTACGGCCGCCGATCCGGCGGGGCTGGCCAGGGCGTACCTGACCGCGCCCCGGCTGCCCGCGCTGGCCGGCGGCGCGACGCTCTTCGCCGTCGGACGCGGCCACCGGGCGGCCGGCTGGGTCCTGGCCTGCGACGGCGACCTGCTCGGCCGCGCCGACCTCGGCTACGAGCTGGCCGCCTGCGTGGCACTCGAACGCGGCCGCCTGGAGGAGGGCCGCCGGGTCGAGCGCCGCCTGGCCGGGCAGCTCGTGGCGGCCGCCCTGGCCGACTCCGACGCGGCCGAGCTCAACGCCCGGCTGCGCACGTGCGGCATCGACGCGGACGAACCGTACGCCGTGGTCAGCGCCACCGCCCCGCGCTCCGGTGCCACCGCCCCACGCTCCGGCGCCCCCGCCGCCCCCGCCGTCCTCGGCGGCCGGATCCTGGAGGAACTGCTCGCCCGCGAGGTCGTCGCCGCGCCCGTCCCGGCCGAACCACCTCAGGGAAGCGGTGGCACGGCCGTCGACGGTGGCGGTCGCAGCGGCGGCGGTGGGGCGGTGGCGGTGGTCGCGTTGCGGGGGAGGAGCGTCGGGGAGCTGGCCGCGCGGTTGCGGGCCGGGGCGGCCGTGCTGGCCGCGCTGCCCGGCACCCGCCTGAGCGTCGGCGTGAGCGGCGCGCTGACCGGCGCCGCCGCGCTCAAGGGCGGCGTGGAGGAGGCCGGGCACGCCAGGCGGCTGGCCGAGGCCCGCGACGGCGGCGTGGTCACCAGCGACGAGATCTACACCCACGCGCTGCTGCTGGCCACCGTGCCGGGCGACGTGCGCCGCTCCTTCTCCGACCGGCTGCTGTCCCCGCTGCTCGCCTACGACCGCCGCCACCAGTCGGGCCTCGTGCGCACGCTCGACGTCTTCCTCGACTGCTCAGGCTCGTGGAACGCCTGCGCCGAACGGCTCCACGTGCACGTCAACACGGTCCGGTACCGCATCCGCAGGATCGAGGAGCTGACCGGCAGGAACCTGTCGGCGATGTCCGACCGCGTCGACTTCTTCCTCGCCCTCCGCGACACCACCCCGCCGCGCTGACCTCACGCCTCCCGCTCCGCCGCCCCCATCGCCGCCCGCACGGCCGTCAGCTCGGCGTCGGCCCGCCGCTCCCACAGGGCGTTGCCCCCGGACTCCGCGTTGGCCACCGCCTCGGTCGCGTGGGACAGCGCCTCGTCCAGCCGGCCGAGCATTCTGCAGGCCCTCGACATGGTGATGAGACACTCGACCATGAACCGGTACCCGGTTCTGCCGAGCAGCTTCATCCCCTCGCTCATGTGCTCCAGGGAGAGCTCGGGATCGCCCAGGTCGAGCAGGACCTGCGAGAGCACGACGTGCGCGTGTCCCTCATGCGTCGTGTCACCGCTCTGGCGGGCCGCGGCCAGGGCCCGCTCCAGAGGGTCCCGCGCCTGCGCGTGGTGCCCCATGCCCTGGTGGGCCGTGCCGAGCATCAAGCAGGCGAAGCGGACGCCGACTTCGGAGCCGATCTGCCTGGCGACCGCGAGCTGCTGTTCGGCGTGGGGCAGCGCCTCTTCGTAGAGCTGTCTGGCGACGTAGGCGTTCGACAGGTTTCCCAGCACGCGCATCTGCCCGAAGCCGTCGCCGAGTCGCCTCGCGATGGCCAGCTCGGCCTCCAGGTGGGGGATCCCCTCCTCGGGACGTCCGGTCAGGCGCAGCCCGTTGGCGATGTGGCCGTGGGCGATCTGCGCGCCGGCGTCGTCGCCCAGCCGTTCGCACACCCGCAGTGCCATGGTGTTGAGCGTCAGCATGTCGTGCCCCTCGTGCGACCGCTGCTGATGCCACAACATCGCGAACGCGAGCCGCACGCCGAGTTCGGCGATCCCGTCGTCCGGGGAGGAGAGGGCCTGGACGGCCACCGCGTTCAGGACGTGCTCCTCCGCCCGCAGCCAGGCGAGCGCCTCCTCGGGCGTGGCGAACGCCCGGGACGTCGCTTCGTCCACCGGGCGCCCGAGCTGGACGCGGTGGGGGTCGATGACGACGTTCGCCTGCCGGGCGGAGGCCGCGAAGTACCCGAGCACCCGCAGGAGCGGCTTTTCCGGATCGCGTACGGGCAGGTCGCCGGCGAACAGCCGGACGAGGTCGTGCAGCTGATGACGACCGTCCCCGGTACGTTCGATCAGGTTCGCCTCCGCCAGCCGGTCCAGGGCGCGCCGTGCCTCGTCCGGTGTTCTGTCCAGCAGCACCGCCGCCACGTCCGCGGTCAGGTCCGGCACGTGCAGCCGTCCGAGGAGAGGCAGGGCACCGGCCGCCAGCCGGTCCACGGGACGGCTGCCGCCGGTGAGCCCGTCGTAGCTGGCGGCCAGGCTGGACCGTACGGCCAGGTCTCCCGCGGCCAGCTCGTGCAGCCGTCTGCGCTGGTCCGCCAGCCGGCTGCCGAGGGTGCCCACGCTCCACTCCGGATGATCGGCCAGGCGGGCGCCCGCGATGCGCAGGGCGAGCGGGAGGCCGTCGCACAGCCGGACCAGCGTCGAGGTCCCGGCCGGGTCGGCGCCCACCCGTCCGTCGCCGGCCAGCTTGGACAACATCGTCGTCGCCTCCGCCTCCGACAGCCGTCCCAGCCGGAGCTGGACGCAGTCGTCGCCGACGTTGAGCGACTCCCTGCTGGTCACGAGCACGCTGACACCGAGCGGCGTGGACAGGAACGGCCGGATCTGGTCCAGCCCGGAGGCGTCGTCCAGGACCACGAGCAGGTTCCTGCCGTGCAACCTGCTGCGCCACATGGCCGCCGCCTCGTCCAGCTCGGCCGGGACGTCCTCGCGAGGCGTCCCGATCCCGCGCAGGAGCCGGCCCGCGAGCCCATGGGCGGACAGACACGGCACGTTGGGGGTGCTTCCGCGCAGGCTCACGTAGAGCTGGCCGTCGGGGAAGCGGTCCCGCACGGCGTGCGCGACCCGTACGGCGAGGGCCGACTTGCCCACGCCGGGCGGTCCGGAGATCACGACGAGCGGATGCGGCGGGAGGTCGTCACGGGGAGCCAGCAGCGCTGTCAGCCGGACGGTCTCCTGCGCCCGGCCCACGAAGCCGATGAGCTCGCGCGGCAACTGGCGGGGAACCGTCTCGGCGGCGACGCGGACGGACGCCCGATCGCCCGCCAGCACGACCCGATGAGCCTCGCGCAGCCCCTGACCGGGGTCGATGCCCAGCTCCTCGGCCAGGCTCACCCGGACGTCCTCGTACGCCCTGAGCGCCTCCGCCTGGCGGCCCGACCGGCCCAGGGCGAGGATGAGCAGCTCGTGCAGACGCTCGCGCAGGGGATGGCGGGCGGCCAGTTCCCGCAGCGTGGCGATGGCTTCGCCGGCGCGGCCCTGATGCAGGAGGAGCTCGGAGCGGCCCTCGAAGGCGACCAGGCGCCGTTCGTCCAGCACGGCGCGTTCGGTCTCGGCGAAGGGGCCCGTCACCCCGCTCAGCGCCACGCCCCGCCAGAGGCCGAGCCCCTCGTCGAACAGGCGTAACGCCTCTTCCTGAGCACCCGTGCCCCGCGCGCGCAGTGCCGCGTTCACCAGCTCGGAGAAGGCGAAGGCGTCCACCTTGTGCGGTTCGACGAGCAGTTGGTAGCCGCCCGCCTTGCTGATCAGCAGCTTCGACCGCTCACCTGGCCTGCGGCCCGGCTCCAGGGTGCGCCTCAGCCCCGCGACGTAGGTATAGACGCTCTGCCCGGCACTGGCCGGGGGCTTCTCCCCCCACAGCCCCTCCACCAGCTGATCCATGGTCACGACCCGGCCCGGCGGGGAGACCAGCATGACCAGGACGGCCTGCTGGCGGGCGGGCCCCAGGTCGAACGCCACCCCGTCGCGGGCGCCGGTCACCGGGCCGAGAAGGCCGATGCTCAGACTGTCGCTCATCCCCGCACCTCGCTCATGCGCCCCGGGCACCCGTGGCCTGCCGTGCCTCTCGTACGGCCTCCTGCTCGCTCCTGGCCTCCTGCTGCCATTCCGAGGCCAGCCTGTCGGTCACGGCCGCGGTCAGGGCCGCGGTGACACAACCGGTGGCGCTGTCCAGCTCGCCCAGAGCCCGGTAGGTGCGTGACAGTCCGAGGAGGCACCGCAGCCGCGACACCCGGTTGCCGGCGGGCTCGATCAGCTTCAGGGCGAGCAGGAAGTTCGGCAGGGCCTGGTCCGGCATGCCCAGGTCGAGGTGGACCTCGCCGAGCACCCCTCGAAGGTGGGCCTGGTGGGTGGTGTCGCCGACCTCCTCGGCGTCGGCCAGGGCCAGGCAGAGGATCTCGCGGGCCTGTTCCAGCCGGCCGCATCTGTGGTGGGCCTCCCCGAGGATGAGCCTCGCGTAGCGGACGCCCACCCGCGCGCCGATCGGCCCCGCGACGGCAAGCTGCTGCTCCGCCAGGACGATCGCCTGCTCGAAGTCCTCATCGTGGTAGTGCACGTTGGCGAGGTTGCCCAGCGCGCGCTGCTCGGAGAAGGCGTCGCCCAGCCGCCTGGCGATCGCCAGCTCGATCCGCAGGTGCTCGACGGCCTCGTCCCTCCTGCCCTTCATCCTCAGGGCCGTGGCCAGCTCGCCGTGCGCGTGCATCGCGATCTCCACGTCGCCGAGCCGTTCGCAGACCCGCAGCACCATCAGGCCGAGCTCCACCAGGTCCGTCGTACGGTAGGCGCGCTGCAGGGGCCAATGCAGGGCGAAGGCGA
Organism: Nonomuraea sp. NPDC001684; assembly: GCF_053596515.1. Lineage (NCBI taxonomy): Bacteria > Bacillati > Actinomycetota > Actinomycetes > Streptosporangiales > Streptosporangiaceae > Nonomuraea > Nonomuraea sp. NPDC001684. The sequence continues at coordinate 6,916 of NZ_JBSFGJ010000128.1, read as the reverse complement.
GCGCCAGGCCCAGCGCGGCGATGTCGTCGTCGTCGTCGGTGAGCGCCTGGCGGGCCGCGGCCAGCAGCACGGCCTCCTCCTCCAGCAGCCAGGCCGTCGCCTCCTCCCGCGTGCCGACCTGGTGCGTGACGGCTTCGGCGACCGGGCCACGCTGGACGCGGTGCGGGTCCATGACCTGGCTGGCCAGCCGGGCGGAGGCCGCGTAGTACGCGAGCGCGCGCAGCACCGGCTTCTTGGGGTCAGCAGGACGCAGCTCGCCCGCGAACAGGCGGACGAGGTCGTGGAGCTGGTAGTGGCCCGGCCGGGGGCGGTCGAGCAGGTGCGCGTCGGTCAGCCGTTCCAGGGCCAGGTCGGCGTCGGCGGGGTCGGCGTCGAGCAGGGCCGCGGCGGCCTCGGCGGTGATCTCGGGCACGTGCAGGAGGCCCAGCAGGGACAGCGCGCGGGCGGCCAGCCGGTCGAGGGGGCGGGGGCTGCGTTCGAGCGCGGTGAAGCTGGCCGCCAGACCGGCGCGGACGGCCAGGTCGCCGGCCACGAGCTCGTGCAGCCGCCGGCGTTCGTCGCCCAGCCGGCCGGCCATCGTGGCGACGCTCCAGTCGGGGCGGCTGGCCAGGCGGGCCCCCGCGATGCGCAGCGCCAGGGGCAGGCCCTCGCAGAGCCGGACGAGCTCGGCGGTGTCGCCCGCCCCGGCCCGCACGCGCTCCTCCCCGGCCAGCCCGGCCAGCATCGCGGCCGACTCCGCGGGGGACATCCGGCCGAGTTCGAGCTGGTAGGAATCCTCGCCCCAGGTCATGCTCTCGCGGCTGGTCACCAGCAGCGCGGTGCCGAAGGGGGTGGACAGCAGCGGGCGGATCTGCGCCAGGTCGGCGGCGTCGTCCAGCAGGACGAGGACCCGGCGGCCGTGCAGGAGGCTGCGCCACGTCGCCGCCGCCTCGTCCAGGTCGGCGGGTACGGCGTCGGCCGCCACCCCTAGCCCCCGCAGGAACCGGCCGAGCACGTCGAGCCCGGTCAGCGCGGGCAGCTCCGGCGTCGCGCCGCGGCAGTTGACGAACAGCTGGCCGTCGGGAAAGCGGTCCTGGACCAGGTGGGCGGCCTGAGCGGCCAGCGCGGACTTCCCGACGCCCGGCGGCCCGGAGACGATCACCAGCGGCGTCGGCGGACGCCCGCCGCCGGGGGCCAGCCGCCGCTCCAGCTCGTCCAGCTCACGCGAGCGGCCCACGAACCCGGCCAGGTGGCGCGGGAGCTGGTGCGGCACCCCGTCGCCCCGCCACGGCCCGGGCTCCCCGCGCAGAACCAGCTGGTGACACTTGCGTAACCCCTCGCCCGGTGTGAGGCCCAGCTCCTCCAGGAGCAGGACCCGGCCCTCCTCGTAGACCTTCAGCGCCTCGGCCTGACGGCCCGAGCGGTAGAGGGCCAGCATGAGCAGCTCGCGGGTGCGCTCGCGCAACGGATGGCGGACGGTCAGGTCGCGCAGGTCGTCGGTGATCTCGTGGTGGCGGCCCAGGTGTAACAGGCTCTCGTGCCGCTGTTCCAGCGCGGCCAGGCGTAACAGCTCCAGACGGGAGCGTTCCCGTTCGGCGAACGGGCCGGTCAGGCCGCTCAGCGCGGTGCCGCGCCACATCGCCAGGGCCTCGTCCAGGAGCTGTACGGCGCGGCGGTCGTCACCCTCGCGGCGGCACGTGCGGGCCTCGTCCAGGCGTTCGGCGAAGCACAGGGAGTCGACCTGTACGGGCCCGACGTTGAGGGCGTATCCCGCGCCGGTGCCCGACAACAGCCGCGACGGGGCGCGCCGCCCGCGGTCGGGCTCGAAGGCGCGGCGCAGGCCGGCGACGTAGGTGTAGACGCTCTGCTCGGCGTTGCGCGGCGGCTCGTCGCCCCAGATCCCCTCGACGAGCCGGCTCATCGGGACGGGCCGCGCGGCGGCCGAGGCGAGGACGGCCAGGGTGGCCCGCTGCCGGGCCGGACCGAGATCGACGGGCCGCGATCCGCGTTCGGCGTGAACGGTTCCGAGAAGGCGGATGTAGATGTCGTCGCTCACGCGTCCTCCCCGTTCACAGCCCCGGCGTCCCCCTTGCCAGGGCAGCGTATTCAGAATCCCGTGGCGGTACGGCGATCACGCGACTGTAGATCAAATGTAGAAGGGTTCGGGTACGCTCGGCCCCGGTGGTGAGAAGAGGGGGCACATCCGCGGACCGGGCCTCATCGTCCCCTGCTGCTGGAGAGCGCTCGTCCATGGGATCGGTGCGGTTCGGAGCACAGCCACGCGCCGTACCCCCTCTTGCTGCGAGCCTCAGCAGCAGTGCTGGTCTTCCTGGAAGGAAGAGAGGGCAGACGTCGCGGCGTTCGCGGCCGTAACATTGCCTCCTATAGTCACCAAGGCGACAATCGCGGTGACTAGCGCGGACAGGGCAATACGCATGCGCATGGGGGGTTCTCCCTCGCCTGTGTGGGGTTGCTCGGACTTCATCATCTCAGGGAGCAACGACTGTGACCACATCTGACCTGGTCGGACTCCGCATCAAGACCGTTCGGCGACAGCGTGGCCTGTCACAGGCACAGCTGGCGCATCCAGAGTTGTCGGACAGCTATGTCTCCTTGATCGAGAGTGGCAAGCGTACCCCTACCCCCGCCGTCCTGGAGCTGCTGGCCCAGAAACTCGACTGCTCGCTGTCCTATCTGATCAACGGCGTGACCGCCGAGCAGATGGAGGACATCGAGCTGGCGCTCGGCTACGCGCGTCTCGCGCTCGAGAACGGTGAGGTCGCCGAGGCCCGGACGCGCTACACCGAGCTGCTGGCGAACAACAATCTGACAGGCTTGACAGCTTTGCGTCAAGAGACCGAATTCGGACTCGCCTTCGCCGCCCAGGCCAGCGGAGACTTCGACGGCGCGATCGCGATCCTGCTCAGGCTGTCGGAGGAGGAGCTGCCTCCCGACCGCCGCGTCGAGATCGCCTCCAACCTGTGCCGGGCCTACCGCGAGAGCGAGCGGCTCACCGAGGCGGTGGAGGTCGGCGAGCAGATGCTGAGCAGCACCACGCGACCCGCGTGGAACGATCTGCTCGTGGAGCTCGGCGCCGGCCTGCTCGCGGCGTACATGGAGCGCGGCGACCTGCTGCGCGCCCGGCAGTTCGCGGCCGAGCTGCTGAACGCCGCCGACGCCCTCGGCACGCCGCGCTCGATCGTGGCCGCCAACTGGATGGCCTCCAACACGGCCTCCGCCACCGGGCACGCGGAGGAGGCGCTGTCCTTCGCCGAACGCGCCATGGCCGTGCAGCTGGAGACCGGCCAGCCGGGCAGCATCGCCAGGATGCGGCTCGCGCACGCCCGCAAGCGCCTGCTGGCCCGCCCCCAGGAGGCCGCGGCCGTACGAGACGTGCTGCGTGGCGCGATCGCCGAGTTCGAGCAGACCGCCACCAGCACCGTCGAGCGGGCGCGGCTCCTGGTGGAGCTGGCCCGTGCCGAGTGCATGACCGGTGACCTCGACGAATCCGTGGAGCATGCCGACAGGGGCAGAGGGCTGGTGCCCAACACCGCCTCCGCCCTCAGGGCCGAGGCGGAACTGCTGCTCGCCAGGGTCTACGGCTCGGTCGGCCGCATGGACCAGGCCGAGCGGCAGCTGTCGTCCGTACGCGACTCGCTCTCGCCGTTGCCCGACTCCCGCCGGTCGGCCGCCACCTGGTACGCCACCGCCGAGACGATGGAGCAGCTGGGCGACTCCGACGGCGCCGTGGACGCCTACCAGCGGGCTCTCGCCTGCGCGGGGCTGTAGCGAGGTCAGGACCGGGCGGTGGCGTCGGTAGCCTTGGGGGTGCCATGAAGAGTTCCCCGCTCGCGGCACTCACCGCGATTCTCGCCGCCCTGTTCGTGCTCGGCACCGCCACCCCGGCGCTGGCCCACGACTCACTCAAGAGCAGCGACCCGGCCAAGGGCGCCGAGGTCGAGGCCCTCGACGAGGTCAGGCTGGAGTTCACCGCCAAGGTGCGCATGCCGTTCGTCATCGTCCGGGGCGCGGACGAGGCCGTCTTCCAGGAGGGCAAGCCCGAGGTCGACGGCGCGGTGGTGCGGCAGGCGGTCAAGGGGCCGCTGCCGGGCGGGAAGTACACCCTCGCCTACCGGGTCGTCTCCTCCGACGGCCATCCCATCGAGGGCGAGATCCCCTTCACGGTCAAGGCGGCTCCGGCGGCCTCGCCGAGCGCGTCGGCCACCGACGCGGCGTCGGCCGCGCCCTCCACCGCCGCCCCCGCTCCCTCCTCCGCCGCTCCGGTCGCTCCCGCGGCCGACCAGGCGGCGGCCACGCCGAAGGGCGGCTTCCCGACCTGGCTGGTCATCGTGATCGGCGCGCTGGTCGGCATCGGCATCGGGTTCCTGTTCAGCGCGCGGAAGAAGAAGCCATGAGCAGAACGGCGCGGCTCGCGCTCGCGGGCGCGGTGGCGGCGGTCGCCGCCCTGGTGATCGGCATGATCGCCGGCGGCCGGGCCTTCCCCAGGATCATCCCCGGGCTGCCCGACGCCGGGGCGGTGGTCAGGTGGGGCCTGCCGGTGTCCAAGCTGCTGATGGACGTCACCGGCGTGCTCACCGTCGGCCTGCTGCTCACGGCCGCCCTGCTGCTGCCCAACGACAAGGGCATGCTCGGCAAGCCGGGCCTGCTCTACGTCAGGGCCTCGTCCTGGACGGCGCTCGGCTGGGCCGCCTCGGCGTTCCTGGCCATCGTGTTCACCACGGCCGACTCCTGGGGCCGTACGGTCCCGCAGATCCTCAACCGGGAATACCTGACCAGCACCGCCACCCAGACCACCCAGGGCGTGGCGCTCACGCTGGTGGTGCTGTTCGGGGTGGCCATCGCGCTGTTCTCGCGCGGCGCGATCACCGCCGGGTCCGCGGCCGGCCTGCTGGTGTTCGCGCTGGTGACGATGTTGCCGCCGCCGCTGACCGGCCACACCTCCTCCTCGCCCAACCACGACCTGGCCACCTCGGCGGTCTCGCTGCACCTGCTCGCGCTGGCCCTGTGGGTGGGCGGCCTGGTCGTGCTGGCCGCGCACGCGATGCGCGGGCAGCCGCAGCTCACCGTGGCCGCCGCCCGGTTCTCCGCGCTGGCGCTGTGGTGCTTCGTCGCGGTCGGCCTGTCCGGCGTGTTCAGCCTGGTCGCCCGGCTCGGCGCGCTGTCCGACCTGTGGACCACCCAGTACGGCCTGCTGGCCCTGGCCAAGATCGTCGCCTTCGTGCTGCTCGGCTACGTCGGCTACTGGCACCGGCAGCGCACGCTCGTCGACCTGGAGGCGGGCCGGCCCAGGGCGTTCACCCGGCTGGCCGGCGGCGAGACGCTGCTCATGCTGGCCACCGTCGGGCTGGCCGTCGCGCTGTCGCGCACGCCGCCCCCCGAGTTCAGCGTGCCCGCCGACCGGGCCTTCGAGCTGCTCGGCTTCCCCGTCCCGCCGGAGATCACGATCGCGAACGTGTTCTCGCTGTGGTGGTTCGACCTGTTCTTCGCCGCGGTGGCCGCCGTGCTCGCCGGGCTCTACGGCGCCGGCGTCTACCGGCTGATGCGGCGCGGCGACTCCTGGCCGTGGGGGCGCACCGCCGCCTGGTTCATCGGCATCGCGCTGCTGGTGTTCGCCACCCAGAGCGGCCTGGCCCGCTACGCCAAGGTCCTGTTCGACGTGCACATGATCGAGCACATGACGCTGTCCATGATCGTGCCGATCTTCCTGGTCCTGGGCGGCCCGGTCACGCTGGCGCTGCGTGCGCTCAAGCCGGCGGCCAGGCGGGGCGACAGGGGCCCCCGGGAGTGGATCACCACGATCCTGCACAGCCGGGCGGTCAAGGTCATGTCCCATCCGGTCGTGGCGACGGCCATCTTCGTCGCCTCCACCTACGCCCTCTACTTCACGCCGCTGTTCGAGTCGGCCATGCAGGAGCACCTGGGGCACATCTGGATGACCCTGCACTTCCTGCTCAGCGGCTCGCTGTTCTTCTGGGTGATCATCGGCGTCGACCCGGGCCCGAGCCGGCTGCCGTACGTCGGCCGGCTGCTGATGCTCTTCGTCACCATGCCCTTCCACGCCTTCTTCGGCATCGCGCTGATGATGACCGGCTCGGTGATCGCCGCCGGCTGGTACGAGCCGCTCGGCCGTACGTGGGGCGACAACCTGCTGCAGACCCAGCAGGACGGCGGGGCCATCGCGTGGGGCTTCGGCGAGATCCCGACGCTGCTCGTGCTGCTGGCCATCGCGGCCCAGTGGTACCGCGACGACGAACGGCAGGCCCGGCGCGCCGACCGCAAGGCCGACCGGGGCGGCGCACGCGACACCGAACTCGACACCTACAACGACTATCTCGCCCGTCTCAACCGCGCTGACAAGGGCGAGTAGCGGTTCGGCCATGGCACCCTATCCTCGGCTCACAGGTCTCAGGACCGCCGGGTAGCCTGTCTCACAGGGGAGAAGGGCATAACCTCATCAGCTAGCGTGCGCAGACCTTGAGGGGGGATTGCGCGACGCGTGCGGGGCGCCGGAGTGGGGACCGGCGCGGGCCCGGGGTGCCGAGGAAGGCGAGACCATTGGCGGAAGAGACACGCATGCGCGGGGGGCAGAGCCTGGCCGAGGCGCTCGAAGGCCTCCTGGCGCAATGGTCGGAGCGGACGGGGATCACCGTCGAGACCTGGGCGCTGCCCGGCACCGACGTGCCCTCGCGGGTGTCCGGCGGCGTCATGGAGACGATGCGCGAGGCGCTGTCCAACGTCGAGCGCCACAGCCGGGCCCGTACGGTCGCGGTGGCGGTGACCACGGGCCCGAGCGGCCTGCGCCTGACGGTCAGCGACGACGGCCAGGGCTTCGCCGAGGGCGGCGCGGGGCGCGGGATCGCCCGGATGCGGGCCGCGTTCGCCGAGCTCGGCGGCACCCTGTCGGTCAACGGCGTGC
>NZ_JBSFGJ010000127.1:0-21998 GCF_053596515.1 Nonomuraea sp. NPDC001684 | reverse complement strand
GGCCCGCGTGGAGCATCGCGGTCCCGTTGCCGGCGATGGCGTGCGCGAAACCGAAGTGGTTGGCCCCGGCCAGCCCCGAGTCGAACGTCTGCGGCGTCGGCCACTGCGGGTGGCCGTTGCTGTACGACCGCGCCTGGTGCAGGTTCTGGAAGGCCTCGGCGGCCCGGTCCCGTAGCGCGAGATCTCCCGAGGCCAGGGCGATGTGCAGGAGCGCCGTGCCGCATCCGGCCAGGCCGTGCGTCATGTCGGAGCTGGGGTGGTCAGTGGGCAGCCGCCGCGCTGTCCGCACCGCGAACCGGGCCAGCTCGGCGTCGCCCATGGCCGTCGCCGCGTCGTACAGCGCCCACACCGCGCCGGAGCGCCCGAAGTGAAGGCCGGGCGGCCAGACGTCCTCGGCCGCCAGCCGCCGCCTCAACCAGCGGGCGAGTTCGGCAGTCGCCGGGACGTGCGGTTCGGCCCGCGTCAGGACGCCGAGGATTCCCGCCGCGCCGCCGTTGACCGAGCACGGATCGGCTTCGACGCCGTCGGCGGCGTCGGGCCACGGCGAGGGGGCGTCCTCGCTCGTGTCCATCGTCTCCACCAGGTGCGCGATCCCGTCGTCGATCAGGCGGCCGATCCGCCGCGACGGCCGGGACCGGTGGTGGGGAGCGGCCCGCTCCGGGGCGAGCGCGGTGAGGAAGCGGAGGCAACTGTCCAGCGACCAGCGGCGCTCCGGTTCTGTCGCCAGCAGGCCCTCCACCAGCGGTCGCAGCAGGGCGAGCGTGGGGTTGGCCGCTGCGACCGCCGCCACCCTGGCCGCCTGGTCGGGGCCCGGCGGGTCCAGGTGGGCCCCGACCGCCAGGAAGTACGCCATGGCGCCGAGGCTGTAGAGGTCGGCGGCTGCGTGCGGGGCGGGCCGGAACTCCCCCGTGTGGCCCGCCAGCTCCGGGGCGAGGTAGCCGGGGGTCCCGCCCACCATGACGGTGGTGCCCGGCACGGCCGCGTGTTCCAGGTCGATGAGCCGTAGTTCGCCGCCGGGCGAGATCATCACGTTGTTCGGCGACAGGTCGCCGAACACGTAGCCTCGGCCGTGCAGCGTCTTCAGCGACGCGATCAGGCGGCTGATGACGGGCAGGACCTGAGCCGGCGCGCTGCCGAAGCCGTCCTCGCCCAGTGGCCCGGCATTCTCGTCCGACCAGCGCTGCAGCGTGATTCCCGGCACGAACTCCTCGACGAGGAAGGTGTGGCCGCCCTGCTCGAAGAAGTCCACCACGGCCGGCGTGATCCCGGCCGTGGCGAGGTCCTCCAGGCAGGAACGTTCGGCCGCGATCCGATCCCGCGCGTCGCGGCCGCTCAGATCGGCGCACGCGTGCGGACGCCCCTCCTTGACGACGACCTCGTGGCCGGTGGCGGTGTCCTCGGCGAGGTAGACGCCGCCCCGGTTGGCATGCCGTACGGCCTTACGGACGATGAACCGGTCATTGAGCATCACCGCAGACGCCCGCGGGCGCCGGCTCACCCCCGGAACCTCGAACGGGCAGATCGCGAACGGCGGCGGGGAAAAACTCGGCCGCCGTTCGTCGGGAACGAGCCGGCCCTCCGGAGAACGCAGCCGAATCTCGTAGAACCCATCGTTGCCGAGCACACGATGCCCGCTGAAGGCGCCGTAGCGGTAGTGGACGATCCCGCCTGCCCGGTACGGACGATCGGAAAGGATCACCGGGCCGGGAAGTCCCCGGGTGACGTCATCGAGCAAGGCGGCCAGGCGTACCGACTCGGCGTCGTCGAGGGGATAGGCGGTGATGAACTTCCCGGCCTGCGCCCGGCTGCAGTGCGGTTCGAGGAATTTCCAATAGTCGCTCAGCCGGGCGGGGAACTTGAAGGCGCAACGGGCCTCGGTGAGCACTCGCGAGACGCGGGCGAGCGTCACCGGGGCGGAGAGCATCGTCGCGGAGACGTGCAGCTTCCATCCCTGGTGGGGCATCGGGTAGGCGTCGGGAGTGACCTTGCACCACAGGTCGTCCTCGGCGATCGACCACTCCCGCGCGGCCGCGCGCCCGAGTTCGGCGGTCACGATGTCGCGCAGAATGGCCGGGTCTTCCGAATGCGTGCCCACGTAACCCGCTTCCGCTCTCGCCGCTCTCCTGCGAACCGAGAGTCGCTAAATGCTCTTGCAGATGAATGGGAAATGAATTGAATGCGAGGTGAAGGCCGGTTTCCCGGCCGAAGGAGAGCGCGACCCGCTTTACCGGGCGCATTTATTTGCCTTTTTGTTTCGTCCGTTGAATGGCTCTCGAAGATCGTGTTCGTTGGAGCGTTGAGCGCGGCGTCCAAGGACACGTCGTCCACGGCGAGCGTGGCGTCCAGGACGGCGAGGTGCTCGGCGATCACCTGCCGGGAGCCGGTCGGCCCAGTCGACGATCGCGCCGCCGGACAGGTTGGCGATCGCCCCCGTCATGGCACCGGCTGCCGGCGCGTCGACGACAACGTGGGGACGGATGCCGATGCCCCGGACATTGCCGGGTGCCGGCGCAGCGGCCAGGACCCGCGAGAACACCTCCCTTCCGGGCGCGCTCACGGCGTGCCCCTGGATGCCGCCCACAGCCGGCTCGGAACCAGGCTCGGACAACGTCAGGACGACCCGGTCGAAGACGGCGCCGACCGGCTGGCCTTCCTGCGCACCCTGACGGCGCGCGGCCTGTCCGGCGTCCACCTGGTCGTCTCCGACGCCCACCACGGGCGGGTGGAGGCCATCTGCGGCACTTGGCGACCACCAGCTCGGCCTTCTCGCTGCTGGTCAAGCCGGGCTCCAAGCCGCGATCGATGCGGTCTTGCCACCGCCAGGTATGGATCGTCTGACTGTTGATCTCCAGATCGTGCGCCAGGTCGGTGACCTTGCGCCCCGCCTCGAGAAGGGCCGGAACCTTGCGCCGGAGCTCTGGATGGTAGCCCCGTCGTCCTTTGCCACTTTCCTCTCATCAAGTGGCACAAGATTCCAGTAACCCACCTCTACTCAACCCAGGACACAGCATTCGAAACCCCTCCACCTGCACCTGACGAGTGGGCGATACTGGGATCGAACCAGTGACCTCTTCGGTGTGCAGCAGGCATATTGACAAGGCGATCAGGCGTATTTGCTCCTCAGGTCCACATTTGGTGGGCACTCATGTGCATGGTCACGCTGCGGCGGGCCTCCCTGACGTCACTCGATTTGTCACTCAATCTCTCGATCCCCGGCTGCCGTCGTCCCATCGAAAGAGGTAGTGGGTCAGCTACGCGGCCTTGCGCCCGGTACCAGGGGTCATGAAGTCGGCGGAACGGGCCAGCCAGACCACGGCCAGGAGACCGGCGACCGCCACGACGTCGTCGTGCCCGCCATCGTGAGCACGACGGGCAGCACCAGAGCGAGGATGCCGTACTTGACAGTGGCCCGCCGGAAGCGGTTGTCGTCCCGCTGCGCCCGCGGGGCCAGCACGTTCCAGATCAAGGACGCCAAGCCGGCGACCGATGCGAGCGCTCCGACTGCGTGCCCGGCCAACGCCAACCCCAAGCCGACGGCGGCGCACCCGCATCCCAGGGCGCCGCTGACACGCAGGATGAGGACATGTCTTCGGGTGCCTCCCAGGGCTGGAGAGAGCAGGAGCACGACCCCGAGCATCGGCGCGAACGTCACCACCGCCACCCACGGGGACCAGGTCGTCAGGAACGGGGCGACCAGGGCGGACGCCGCCGCGAGGTACAGCACCACGCGCAACCGCATTGCGTCCCGGTCCTGCTCCGCCAGCGGCCCAGTCAGCGGCCCGGGCAGGAACTCCCACAACGCCAGGCCACCACCAGTCCCGCCAGGATCAACAGGACCACGTTCGGCCGCGTCACCTGGACGCTCGCGTCCGGTGCCGCGAACAACGTCATGCACCACAACACCCCGAGATCACCGGCGGCCAGCGCGGAGAGGCAGACGCTTGTGACTATGAGGGCGGGAATGCCTGCACGGTGACGACGGATCACGTGACACTTCCCAGAGGACAGCAGGTGACGGGGGGGGGGACGCCTCCCTAGCGAGCCGGGCACTCGCAGTCATGCGCGGGCCTCACCGGAGGTCGGCGTGACGATCGGCCCCATTGCCTTGATCCAGGAAGAGAACCTGAGTGGTGTGTGCCTCAGCTCGAACGGTTGGGATCGCGAAGACTTCGCCGTCCATGTCTGGCGGTCGGTGCGTGCCGGCGGGGACACCAAGGCTCCCAAGTCGCGCCGTACGCTCCGGCTTCCCCGTCGACGCGTTCGGGCCCTGGTCGCGCGCTGGGATCATCTGAACGTCCGTGGCGCAGCCCCAGGCTATGGTCAGGATGCGGGACTGATCTTCGCCACCCGGAACGGCACCATGATGAGCGCAGGCAACGTGCGTCGCGAGTTCCGCCGGGTGATCACGCGGGCCGGTCTGGTCGGTGCCGACTGGACGCCTCGGGAGATGCGGCACAGCTTCGTGTCACTGTTGTCCGCAGACGGTGTCCCCATCGAGAGCATCGCGCGGCTGATCGGACATGCCAGCGGATCAGCAGTCACCAAGAAGGTCTATCGGCACCAGATCCAGCCCGTCATCCAGGACGGCGCGACTGTCATGGATCGGATCTTCCCTGGTGACGCCCCCGAGCGGGACAGTCACTCAGCTGGTCACCGGAAAGATCAAAAGGGCCACTTCCCATGTTGGGACGTGGCCCTTGACCTTGGTGGGCGATACTGGGATCGAACCAGTGACCTCTTCGGTGTGAACGAAGCGCTCTCCCGCTGAGCTAATCGCCCGCCCTGTCGGCGCCTTGCGGTGCTGACGGGGAAAACCATACCGCACTCTCGGGGTGGTGGCGAAACGGAGCGGTCGCGGGGCGATCTTCGGGAGCTCCTGGCGCGAGGGATTCGAGCGAAAGGCGGCGGTTGCCCATCGGCGTGGTGGGTCGGTGTCATACCATCGACGTGTCCCGGAAGACACCGATCGCGATCTTTTCGGTAGAAACGTTCTTGGTCGAGCCCGTCGGGGCAGGCTCTACAACAGCAAAACCCTCGCAAATACGACCCGATTGATGCCGTTTAGCCAGGTAGATGCCTAAATGTCCAGCTGTGATGTGCGTTACAGAAGGCCCTTGAGGCGGAATCTTTCCTACAGGTTTCTTCGTTCCGCGTCATAGCTCAGGACGAAGTCCGTCAGAGCAGTGAAAGCCCCGAAGAGGGGACCTACGACGAAAAGGTTTGGCTGACGATGAACAGCACCACCGTCTCCGCCGAGCTTGGCCTTCGGCTAGTGGTCCCCGACCGTACTACCGTCCCCCTGCTCGCCGGACTGAGCTACACAGCCGACGATCCGTATGCCATCCGCATGGCCTTCCACGTAGGGAACGACGAGCCGGTCGAGTGGATCTTTGCTCGTGAACTGCTGACCGTAGGCATCGTGCGGCGGGTCGGCGACGGCGACGTGCAGGTATGGCCCGCACGCGCCGATGGCGAGCGCACCCTGCACATCAGCCTCACCTCGCCGTTCGGGCAGGCGCTCTTCGAAGTGCCGCTGGCCCCCCTCACGGAGTTCCTCCACCGGACGTACGAGAAGGTGCCCGCGGGGCGCGAGACCGATTTCATGGACCTGGACGCCGAGCTCACCAACATGCTCTGGCCGTCCTGAACCGTCGCCATCCGAGGCCCCGGCGTCCACCCCGACGCCGGGGCCTCGGCATGTGCGGCGTCAGGACGGGAGGGACGGGAGGGACGGGAGCGTGGTCGCGGCCTGGCGCATACGTTCGATCTCGATGCTCTGGCCGGAGTAGACGTCCCTGGCCAGCAGGCGCATGCGGTAGTCGCGGCCGCCGGCCAGCTCCTCCCCCGCCATCTTCACCGCCCCCTGGTGGTGCCGGGTCATCAGGCGCAGGAACAGCTGGTCGAACGCGGCCCCCTTGGCCCCTCGCAGGGCGTTCAGCTGCTGCTCGGTGGCCATGCCGTAGCCGGCCGCCGCGCCGTGGTCGTGGCCGGCGGGGGCCGGGCGGCCCAGTTCGGCGAGCCAGACGGTCATGGACCTGATCTCGGGGGTCTGGGCGGCGGTGATCGAGCGGGCGAGCGCGCGGATGACCGGGGTGGTCGTACGGGCCTCGACCAGGGAGGTCATCTCCAGCGCCTGCCGGTGGTGCGGGATCATCGCCTCGGCGAAGCGCACGTCGGCGGCGAGGGTGGGGGCCGGGCTCGGGCCGACGCGTTCCCCGGGGGTCGCCGTCCTGGCCGGGGCTCCGGGGCTGGCGGGCACCAGGACGGGGGCGTCCGTCCCGACGACCGGGATGTCCGGGGCAGGCGGCTGAGAACAGGCCGAAAGCGCAAATGTCATCACAACTGTGATGGAGATCGTACGCGGCCACCAACGTGCTGGCATAACTTCCATAGTGAGCCACGAGAGATAAAGGGGACGCGTGTTGATCTTCGCCAAGTTGCGCGGAGCGGTGTTGTGCGCGGCGTTGTTGCTGGCCTCGGCCTGCGCGGCGGAACCGCCGTCGGCCGGTGATCCGGGGCCCGCCTCCTCGAAGGAGAGCGGCACGGCGTCGGGCACGGCCTCAGGCACGGGCGAGGTGCTGACCAGCGCCAACGTCAAGCACGTGGCGAACGTCCCGCGCTCCGGCCCGTTCGCCGGGGACGACAACTTCAACACCGACCTGGCCTTTCAGGGCGATTACGCGTTCGTCGGGAACTTCGCCGGGTTCACGATCTATGACATCAGCGACCCGGCCAAGCCCAAGACGGTGAGCCAGGTGTCCTGCCCGGCGCAGCAGAACGACGTCAGCGTGCACGGCGACCTGCTGATCCTCTCGGTCGACGAGCCGCGCGACAGCGCGGGCTGCGACTCCAACGAGGAGACCCGCAACTGGGAGGGTCTGCGCCTGTTCGACATCAGCGACAAGAAGCGCCCGCGCTACGTCGGCGCGGTGCTGACGGACTGCGGCTCCCACACCCACACCATGGTCCCCACCGACGACAAGCTCTACGTCTACGTCTCCTCCCCCGGGCCCGAGCCGGACTCGCGGACCTGCTCGCCGCCGCACCAGAACATCCAGATCGTGGAGATCCCGCTGGACGACCCCAAGTCCGCCAAGGTCGTGGCACAGCCGAACATCTTCCCCCAGGAGCAGAACACCGAGATGTTCGCGGGCTGCCACGACATCACCGCCTACCCGGAGAAGAAGCTCGCCGCGGCGGCCTGCTTCGGCGACGGCGTGCTGCTCGACATCTCCGACCCGGTCAACCCACGGGTGATCCAGCAGATCCGGGACACCGAGAACTTCCAGATCTGGCATTCGGCGACGTTCAACAACGACGCGACGAAGGTCGTCTTCGGGGACGAGCTGGGCGGCGGCAGCCAGGCCACCTGCGACGCCGGCACGCCGCGCACCAAGGGCGCCGACGCCGTGTACGACCTGGTGAACGGCAAGCTGGAGCGCCGCGGCTACTTCAAGATCCCGCGCAACCAGGAGCCGGACGAGAACTGCGTGGCCCACAACGGCTCGCTGATCCCGGTGAAGGGCAAGGACGTCATGGTCCAGTCGTGGTACCAGGGCGGGGTGTCGATCTGGGACTTCACCGACTCGGCCAACCCGAAGGAGATCGGCTTCTTCGAGCGGCGTCCGTACCCGGAGGGCGGCATCGCCGGCTCGTGGTCGGCCTACTACTACAACGGCTACATCTACTCCAGCGACATGCGCGAGGGCCTGGACGTGCTGCGCATCGACGACCCGATCACCGATCCGGCCAAGCAGGTGAAGATGGACGAGTTCAACGTACAGACGCAGCAGTCGTACTGACGGACGAAGGGACAGGGCCCCGGAGGCGGGGCCCTGTCCGAGGGCGGGTCAGGGGTTGAGGTCGGCGGCGGCGCGCTCGGCGAAGATCCGCATGGCCTTGGCGGTGATCGGGCCGGGCGCGGTGGGCAGCTCGGTCCGGTCGACCAGCCTGATCGGCTGGATGTCGCGGGTGGTGGAGGTGAGGAACGCCTCCTCGGCCTCGTACAGGGCCTGCAGCGGGACGTCGGTCTCCTCGCCGCCGCACCATTCGAGCACCAGCGCGCGGGTGACGCCGGCCAGGCAGCCGGAGGCGAGCGTGGGGGTGATCAGGCGGCCGTCGCGCACGATGAAGATGTTGGAGCCGGTGCCCTCGCACAGGTCGCCCGCGAGGTTGCCGAAGATCGCCTCCCCGGCGCCCTGGTTCTTGGCGTGCAGCAGGGCCTTGGCGTTGTCGCCGTAGGAGGTGCTCTTGACGCCGGACAGCGCGCCGCGCTCGTTGCGCGGCCAGGGGACGACGGCCACGTCGGCGGTCTCGGGGAACGGCTTCTGCTCGTCGACGATGACGATCGAGGTGGTTCCCTGGTTGCCCCGGTCGGAGCCGAGCGGGCCGGGACCGCTGGTGTAGGTGATGCGGATGCGGCCGAGCGGCCAGGCGGGGGCGGCCGCCAGCAGCTTGCCGACGCCTTCGGCGATGGCCTCGACGTCGGGCTCGGGCAGGTCCATGCGCTGGGCCGAGAGGGTGAGCCGGTCGAGGTGCCGGGTGAGCGCGAACGACTCGCCGTCGACGATCTTGATCGTCTCGAAGACGCCGTCGCCGACCATGAGCCCGTGGTCGAACACGGACACGGTGGCCTGCGCGGGGTCGATCAGTTCCCCGTTGACCCAGACAGGGATGTTCATGCGTTTCCTCCTGAGGATGCCAGTGAGATGAGCCTGGACGCCTTCAGCTCGGTCTCGGACCATTCACGCGCGGGGTCGCTGCCCCACGTGATGCCCGCGCCGGTGCCGAAGCGGATCTCGCCTGCTGAGATCCAGAATGTTCTGATGCCCACGGCCAGCGCCGCCCTGCCCCGGTCGGCGTCGACCCAGCCCACGGCACCACAGTAGGGCCCCCGGGGGACCGGTTCGAGCTCATTGATGATGCGCAGAGCGGACGACTTGGGCGCGCCCGTGACAGACCCGGGCGGGAAAGTGGCGGCGAACAGCTCCGGCCAGCCCGCTCCGGGCGCGAGCCTGGCCCGCACGGTGGAGACGAGGTGGACGAGACCCGGATGCTCCTCGACCGCGCACAGGGAGGGCACCTCGACCGAGCCGACCGCCGCGACCCGGCCCAGGTCGTTGCGGACCAGGTCGACGATCATGACGTTCTCGGCGTAGTCCTTCTCCAGCAGGTCGGCGGCGGTGACGCCGGTGCCCTTGATGGGGCCGGACTCCACGACGTCGCCCTCGCGCGACAGGTAGAGCTCCGGCGAGGCCGACACCACGCTCAGCCCGGGCACGTCGACGACGGCGGCGTACGGGGCCGGGTTGCCCTCGGCCAGCCGCGCGGCCAGCGCCAGCGGGTCGGCGCCGGGCGGGACGGGTGCGGACAGGACGCGGCAGAGGTTGGCCTGGTAGACCTCGCCCCGCTCGATGTGGTCGCGGATCGCGCGCACGCCGCGTTCGTAGGCGGCCCGGTCGAGCGAGGTATGCCACTGGCCCGGATGTGGACCGTGCCAAGGGCTCCTGGGCGAGGGCAGCGCGGACGGGCGCACGCGGTCGAAGCGGGCGCAGGTCGCCGTGCCCTCGTAGTCGACGACGACGGCCCACCAGCCCTCGCCGTCGAGGGCGGCGAGGTCGGTCGTCACGTCGCGGAGTCCGGTGGCGAGATGACCGTTTAAGTGGGCGAAACCGTCGTACACATCTCCCATTGTCCCAGCATCTCGACCAGTTGCAGCGCGGAGGGCAGGGGAACCTCGGGAAGGGCCGCGTACACCGTGCGGACGGGGGTGGCCTCGCGCAGCGGTTTGAGCACCAGGTTCGGCGGCACCGCCCGCGCGGCCAGCTCGGGCACCAGCGTCACGCCGAACCCGGCGGCGACGAACCCGAACTTGCCTGACCATTCGGCCACCCGCAGCCCGCCGCGCGGCGTGAACCCGGCGGCGGCGCACGCGGCCACCAGCGGCGTCGGCTGCCCGCGCGGCGCGGCCTCGATCCAGCTCTCCTCGGCCAGGTCGCGCAGGTCCACGTCGGGCTCGGCGGCCAGCGGGTGGCCGGCGGGCAGCGCGACGAGCAGCCGGTCCTGGCAGAGCCGGACGAGCCGGGCGTCCTCGGCGGGCAGTCCAGCCGGGTAGTCGCTGATCACGGCCACGTCGAGCGCCCCGGCGTGCAGGCGTTCCATGAGCCGCGAGGTCAGCGCCTCCGTCATCCGCAGCTCGACGCCGGGGTGGGCGGCCAGGAAGCGCTTCAGCGTGGAGGGCATGAGGTCGACGTTGGCGGTGGCGAACGCGCCCACGCGCAGCGTGCCGCCGCGCCCGGCGTGGATGGCGGCCAGCTCCTCGCCGGCGCGGGCCAGCCGGTCGAGCACGGCGACGGCGTGCCGGTGCAGGGCCGTGCCGGCGGGGGTCAGGCGCACGCCGCGCGCCAGGCGTTCGAACAGGGGGCCGCCGCCGGCCCGTTCCAGCGCGGCGATGCGCCGGGAGACCGCGGACTGGGTGTAGCCGAGCAGCTCGGCGGCGGCGGTGAAGGAACCGCTCCTGGCCACCTCGTCGAAGAGGCGGAGGGCTTGGAGGTCGAAGGCATTCGTCTCATGCATGGCTGCCATGCAATCTAGTCGGTGGTGGAATACCTCGCATCCCTGTTCACTGTTCCCGTGATTGCATTTCTCGGACAGGGACGCATGGGCGTCCCCATGGCTCGGCGACTCGTGGAGACCGGGCACAAGGTGACGACGTGGCGGCGCGGGACCGGTGTGACGGCCGCCGAGGCGGTGGAGGGCGCCGAGCTGGTGATCAGCATGCTCAGCGACCCGGCGGCGGTGCGCGAGGTGCTGACGGCCGCGCTGCCCGGTCTGCGGCCCGGCGCGACGGTGGTGGAGATGTCCACGATCGGCCCGGAGGCGGTGCGCGAGCTGCGGGAGCTGCTGCCCGCGTCGGTCGCGCTGGTGGACGCGCCGGTGCTGGGCAGCGTGGGCCCGGCGGCGGACGGCTCGCTGGTGGTGCTGGCCGGCGGCGACGTGTCGGGCTGCCGCGAGGTGTTGTCGGTCTTCGGCGGCGTGCGCGAGACCGGGCCGCTGGGGTCCGGCGCGGCGATGAAGATCGCCGTCATGAGCGCGATCGTGCCCGCGCAGGTGCTGGTCGCCGAGACGCTGGCGTACGGGGCGGCGCACGGCGTGGACCGGGACGCGCTGCTCGACGTGCTGGTCGGCACGCCGCTCGGCCAGGTCGCCGAACGGCTGCGCACGCCCGCCACCGAGACCCGGTACTCGCTCGGCCTGGCCGCCAAGGACCTGGAGCTGGCGGCGTGGGAGGGCGCGTCGATGGCCACGGCCGCCCGGCGACGCCTGCAGGAGGCGCGGGCGGCCGGGCTGGGCGAACGCGACCTGACGGCGGTGGCCGAGCACGTCGGGGGCGCCCCGGCCGCGCGCGCGGTGCCGCTGAACCTGTCCACGATCCCGGCCACGAACGGCGCGTACTCGCACGCCGTCCGGGTCGGCGACATGCTCTACGTCTCCGGCCAGGCCGCCTTCGACGAGCAGGGGCACGTGGTCGCCCCCGGCTCGCTGAAGGACCAGGCCGAGCACATCTTCGCGGTCACCACGCGCATCCTGGCCGACCAGGGCGCGACCTGGCAGGACGTCGCCTTCATCCGCACGTACCTGACGGACATGGACGACATCCTCCAGCTCAGGGACGTGCGCAACCGGTACGTCACCGGCACTCCCCCGGCCAGCACGACCGTCGAGGTGTCGAAGCTGTTCCGGCCGGGGCTGGTGATGGAGATGGACCTGATCGTCGCCCTCCCCCGCTGAGCCGGGGTTAGTCGAGCGGCCCGGTGACCGACTCCACCGCGGCCACGACGCCGCCCTCGGCCACCAGCCGCACGGCGGACTCGATCTCCGGCGCGAGGAAGCGGTCGGGGCCCGGCGCGGGCACGTTCTCGCGCAGCGCCCTGACCACGGCCGCGGTCGCCGGCGCGGGCTCCAGGGGGGCGCGCAGGTCGAGCGCGCGGGCCGCGGTGAGCACCTCGACGGCCAGCACCCGCGTCAGCCCGTCGATCGACCTGCGCAGCTTGCGCGCCGCCGACCAGCCCATGGAGACGTGGTCCTCCTGCATGGCCGAGCTGGGGATGGAGTCGACGCTGGCGGGCACGGCCAGCCGCTTCAGCTCCGAGACGATCGCGGCCTGGGTGTACTGGGCGATCATGTGGCCGGAGTCGACGCCGGGGTCGTCGGCCAGGAACGCGGGCAGGCCGTGGTTGCGGGCCACGTCGAGGAAGCGGTCGGTGCGGCGTTCGGACATCGAGGCCAGGTCGGCGGCCACGACGGCGAGGAAGTCGAGCACGTAGCCCACGGGCGCGCCGTGGAAGTTGCCGTTGGACTCCACCCGGCCGTCGTCGAGCACGGCCGGGTTGTCCACGGCGCTGGCCAGCTCCCAGCCGGCCACGGTGGCGGCGTGCGCGATCGTGTCACGGGCGGCGCCGGCGACCTGCGGGGCACAGCGCAGCGAGTACGCGTCCTGGACGCGGGTGCACGCCTGCGGGTCGCGGTGGCTGGCCATGACGCCGGAGCCGGCCAGGATCCTGGTCATGTTGGCGGCGGACCTGGCCAGACCGGGGTGCGGGCGCAGGGCCTGGAGCTCCGGCATGAAGACGCGGTCGGTGCCGAGCAGCGCCTCCACGCTCATCGCCGCGCTGATGTCGGCGGTCCTGACCAGCCTGGTGAGGTCGGAGATGGCCAGGATGAGCATGCCCAGCATGCCGTCGGTGCCGTTGATCAGGGCCAGGCCCTCCTTGGCGGCCAGCTCGACCGGCTCGATGCCGGCCTGCTTGAGCGCCTCCCCGGCGGGCTGGAGCTCCCCCGCGGCGTCGCGGACGACGCCCTCGCCCATCAGCGTCAGCGCCACGTGGGCCAGCGGCGCGAGGTCGCCGGAGCAGCCGAGGCTGCCGTACTCGTGCACGACCGGCGTGATGCCGGCGGTGAGCAGCGCGGCCAGGGTCTTGGCGGTGCCCGGCCTGATGCCGGTGTGGCCGGTGGCCAGGGTGTGCAGGCGCAGCAGCATGAGCGCGCGCACCACCTCGGTCTCCACCTCGGGGCCGCTGCCCGCCGCGTGCGAGCGCACCAGCGAGCGCTGGAGCTGGGCGCGCAGCGCGGGGTCGATGTGCCGGGTGGCCAGGGCGCCGAACCCGGTGGAGACGCCGTAGGCGGGCACGGGGCTCTCGGCAAGTTCGTCCACCCGCTGGCGGGCGGCCGCCATGGCGGCCACCGCGTCGTCGGTGAGCTGCACGGCGGCGCCGTGGCGGGCCACCTTGATGACGTCGTCGAAGCTCAAAGGCTCGGGGCCGACGTTCACGACTCCGTTGTCGCGCATGATCGTCTCTCTCGCTTAGGTAACCGGCGTACCCGATGTTAGCTCCTTACTCGGGAAGATCGCCGCCAGCCCCTCCCTGCCCTCGTCGGTGAGGACCACCGCGCGCGGCACCGATCCGCGCCGGTACCAGCCGCGTTCCAGCAGGACGTCGGTGATCGCGGCGCCCAGGGCGCCGCCGAGATGCGACCGGCGTTCGGTCCAGTCGAGGCATTCCGGGGCGAAGCGCCGCCTGGTCCTGCGGGCGCCCTCGACGTCCACACCCAGGCCCGTCAGCAGCCGTTCGCCGTCGGAGGTGAGGTCCTGGCGGTCGTAGAAGCCGCCGTCCCTGAGCCGGTCGAGCAGGGCGACGCCGGCGCGTCCGGCCAGATGGTCGTAGCAGGTGCGGGCCTCCTCCAGCAGGCGCGCCTGCCGGGACTGCCGCAGTGAGCGCACCGGCGGGCGGGCGCTCACCCTGGCCAGGGTCTCCAGCACCTCGGCGATCTCGTGCCCGGCCAGCCGGTAGTAGCGGTGGCGGCCCTGCCGGACGACGTCGACCAGGCTTCCGTCGAGCAGCCGGGCCAGATGGGCGCTGGCGGTCGCGGCGCTCACCCCGGCGACCCTGGCCAGCTCACCGGCGGCCAGGGCCCGGCCGCCGAGCAGCGCGGTGAGCATGGCGGCCCTGGTGGGGTCGGCGATGAGCGCGGCGACGGGCGCGATGTCGGCGTCACGGGCGATGTGCTCCATGCCCACGACGCTAACGCACCGACATTTCGTCCGGGAACGAAGTGTCAGCCGCTCCCCAGGGCCTTCCTGATGATCTCGCGGGCCCGGTCCATCAGCGCGAGGGGCGTGCCGATCAGCACGTTCTTCGTCGCCGACTCCACGCCGGGACGCGGCCGCAGCGGCCCGACCGCCTCGGCCGCCCGCACCGCCGCCGCCATGGCCCGGCGTTCCACGACGGAGGTGCTGTTGCGCAGCTGGGCGAACTCGTAGCGCTCCTCGCTGCGGGCGTGCATGGTGACCGCCGTGCGCAGCTCGGCCAGCTTCTCCCAGAACGCCGGGTCGTCCACGCCCGCCCGGTCGATCTCGACGAGCAGCCGCTTGGCCCGGTTCTCCTCGGCCAGACGGTCGGCCACCACGCCGGGGCCGCCGTCCACCTTCCTGCGCGCGTAGGGGTGGACGATCTCCTCCTCGGCGGTCTCGTGCACGGCCAGCAGGCGGATCAGCCGCTCGAACGCCTCCTCCACCCGTTCCGGCGGCGCCTGCTCCACCTCGTCGAACAGGTCCCTGATCTGGCCGTGCTGGGCCATCAGCACGTCGATGACATCGTGTTCAGCCACGCCCAGCGGCCTACCCGGGCGCCGGTCGGGCACGCGCCTCCTTACCGAACGCGGATCGTTCGGCGACGCAACGCGGAGGTTGCCCCACCAGGCCGCGGGTAGGCGCAGCGACATGGCCTTCGACCCACTTCAGGAGCGGGGCATCCCGCTGGACGAGCAGCTGCGCGACTGGCGGGAGCTCGACGTCTCGCCCATCGATCCCGACCACGCCGACCCGTACACCCGCTGCCGGATCATCACGATGAACGGCATCGAGACCGAGGCGGTCATGTTCAGCCACCAGCTCGCCCGCCACTGCACCGACCTGGAGCTGAAGCGTCAGCTCGCCCGGGTGCGCCACATCGAGGCGCAGCAGCAGAAGGCGGTCAACTGGCTGCTGCCCGGCGTCGCGTCGGTGCTGGAGACCACCATCGCCTACGAGCAGGTCGCGGTGGACCTGACGGCGTGGGTGGCGCGCATGGAGCCCGACCCGTACCTGACGCAGGCGTACCAGTTCGGGGTGCTGGAGGACTTCGACCACCTCTACCGGTACGCCAACCTCTACGAGATGATCGAGCACCGCAAGGCCGAGAAGATCGTGGACGGGGTCACCGAGGTCATGCCGGGGCGGCCGACGTACCTGCACCACCGGGACCCGGTCGACAACGTGCGCGAGCCGTACGACCGGCACCGCACCGAGCCGCTGTCGAAACTGCACGCCCTGACCGTCATGGCGGCCGAGCAGCAGACCATGAACTTCTACATGAACGTCGGGCCGCTGGCGATGGAGCCGATCGCCCGGCAGCTCTACCAGGAGATCGCCATGGTGGAGGAGGAGCACGTCACCCACTACGAGTCGCTGGTCGACCCGGGCGAGAGCTGGTGGGAGATGCTGCTCAACCACGAGTACAACGAGTGCTACCTCTACCACTCGTTCATGGAGACCGAGTCCGACCCCAGGGTGAAGGCCGTCTGGGAGCTGCACCTGAACATGGAGATCGAGCACCTGCGGCTGGCCTGCGAGCTGTTCAAGCGGTTCGACGGGCGGGATCCCGACCAGGTGCTGGCTCCCGAGCTGCCGCCGCCGGTGACGTTCGAGCCGAACAAGGCGTACCTGCGGGAGCTGCTGGCCACCCAGATCGACTGCACCACGCTCGGCACCGGGTACGTCCAGGAGGCCCACGAGCGCTTCACGCGCATGCAGGAAGCGGTCCTGGGCGGGGAGAAGCCGCCGTCGGAGCGGGTCATCGACGACAACCGGGCGGTGTCGGGGCGGGAGTACCGGCTTGAGACGGAGGGGCCGCATCCGGCGGGCATGCAACTGGGCCGCTGACCGGGCCGTGCCCTCCTTGCGCCTCCGCCCCGGGTCCCGCCCCGGGGCGGTGGGCGCGGCCGGGCCGCACCTGGGACGACCTGCGCGGAAGCGCTCCGGTTTGGGGACTCGGCGAGGATTCGCTAGAGTTCTCTCGTCGCCCGGCACGCGCGGGGCGCACGCGGAAGTGGCTCAGTGGTAGAGCATCACCTTGCCAAGGTGAGGGTCGCGGGTTCGAATCCCGTCTTCCGCTCGGAGCTTCCGGCTCGGTGGCGTGGCCGAGAGGCGAGGCAGCGGCCTGCAAAGCCGTCCACACGGGTTCAAATCCCGTCGCCACCTCTACGAAGGACGATTAGCTCAGCGGGAGAGCGCTTCCCTGACACGGAAGAGGTCACTGGTTCAATCCCAGTATCGTCCACCATCTCTCATCAGCCAGGTCGGCGGGTCGCCGGCCTGGCTGACGCTTTTTCGCGGCCTTTCCGGCCCCTCCCCGGGCGCGGGGCCTGGCGCTTGTAGCAAGCGTTTGGTTCGATCAGGGGCATGGACGTTCAGGAGATCGCCGACCGTCTGGAGATCACCGACCTGCTGGCCCGGTACTCGCGGGCCGTCGACTCCGGCGAGTGGGACCTGCTCGACGAGGTGTTCAGCCCGGAGGCGGTCATCGACTACCGGTCCGCGGGCGGGATCAGGGGCGGGCTGGCGGAGGTCAAGAGCTGGCTCGCCGAGGTGCTGCCGCACTGGCCCGGACGCCTGCACCTGATCGGGGCCCCGCGGATCGTCCTCACCGGGGACGAGGCGCGGGTCAGCGCGCCGTTCACCGACACCCTCGCCCCGACGCGCGACATGGCCGCGGCCGACGCCAAGGGGTTCCTGCACGGCGGCGGCTGGTACCACCACCGCATGCGGCGTACTTCCGTCGGCTGGCGAAGTCAGGAGCTGGTGGAGGAACAGAGCTGGCGCACAGCCCGGTGACCCCACCCCCGCCCCCCCTGGCCCGGCCACTTCCCGACCGGGCAGCCTCCCGAGCGGGCGGCTTCCTGGCTAGGCCGCTTGCGGGTACGGCGGGCTCAGTGTGGCTGTTCGGGGTGGGTTGTGGTGAAGGCGAGGAGGGGGATGGCGGTCTGCTGGGGGTCCTCCAGGATGGGGGTGTGGCCGAGGCCGGGCAGGAGCGCGATCTCGGCCCCCGGCACGACGCGATAGCCGGACGCGGACGAGGCGCGCCACCGGCGGTCGTCCGCGCCGAAGATCACCAGCAGCGGCTTGCCCAGGGGCGCCAGCCGGTCAGGGAGCGGCCGTTCGTGCAGGTAGTCGCGAGTGCCCTGCATGGTCGCGGCGAGCGTGTGGAGGGTCATGCATCGCACCTCGTCCAGCAGCTCGTCCGGGGGCTGGTAGCCGGGACGGCTGAAGCCCGGGCTCGCGAACAGGCGGATCTGCTCGTCGGTCGGCGGCCACTGCGAGGGGGCGAACGCGGCCGACGCCGGGGCGATGAAGGCGTCCAGGTCAGGCCCGGTGTTGATGAGGACGAGCGCCGTCACCAGGCCGGGACGCTGTTCGGCCAGGGCGGTGGCGACCGCGCCGCCGCTGGAGTGGCCCGCGACCACGGCCTCCCGCACGCCGAGCCGGTCCAGCGCCTCGCCGACCCGGCGTGCCTGGTCGGGGGTGGTGTAGCCGCGGTCGTCCGGTTTGGCGGAGCGGCCGTGGCCGAGCAGGTCGATCCGGATGACGCGATGGGAGCCCGTGAGCAGCGGGACCATCTGGTCCCAGGAGCGGGCCGAGGACGCCGAGCCGTGGATGAGGAGAAGGGCGGGGGCGTCGCGGGGGCCGTCCTGGCAGACGTGGAGGTCGCCGTCGTCAAGGGAGAGGATCGTGCTCTCGGTGGTGTCGCCGTGGGAACTGGTCATGAGGCCACTGTGGCGGCCGTCCCGCGCCGGGGGATTGGACGAATGTTCCCTCGGGTTGCTGCCAGGGTTACACGTTCGCCGACATCGAGAACCAGATGTAGCCGACAGTGGTCAGGAGCAGGCACACTGCTCCGATCGCCGCGCCCGCCGAGGCCGCGAAGAGCCGTACGGGCGTGGGCCGCCGTGCCGTGAACGCGTACCCGAGGGCGAGGCCGGCGCCGGGGAGCACCGCGGCCGCGATGCCGCACTTGGCCAGGAGCTCCGTGGGCATCCAGTCCAACCGCCAGATGCTCCAGGCCACCAGTCCGTAGCCGGTGAGGGCCGCTGCGCAGAGCACGGTCAGCCCGAGGGTGGCGTACTTGCGCGTGCCGGGATCAGGGAGGGACGTCACGGGCCGATGATCGCACGGCGTCGCGGCCGCCGGTAGACGCACCGGAGGCGGGAGGGCGGATGGGGTGTGCCGCCCGGACAGACCGGACAGAGGGGCGGGGTCACATGCCGGTCAGGGGGCAGTGGGTGGCGTCTGTGGCGTAGGACAGGAGGAGGTCGCGGGCCGTCTCCGTGTCGAACGGCCGCACCGCGTCCAGCAGGTGCAACCCCAGCCCGTCCTCCAGCGCCACCAGGTTCCTGGCGATCGTCATGGCGTCCCGGGTCAGCGTGAAGACGCCGGTCGCCGACCCCGCCTCCAGGATCGCGGCGTACAGGGCCACCTGCCGCTCGTACAGCCGGATGTGCTGGGCCGCGTACGCCGGGTCGCGCCGGGCGTGCGCCCCCAGCTCGTACAGCAGCACGCACAGCTCGTCGCCCGGACCGGCGGGCAGGCCGCTGCCGATGGTGATGACCAGGCGCCGCCGCAGGTCGGGCTCGCGGGCGGCGGCGGCCTCGCGGGCGGCGCAGAACCGGTCGACCGCCTCGCGCTGCACCTCCTGCAGCAGGCCGGCCATGCTCGGGAAGTAGTACAGCACCGACCCCGCCGACATGCCGGCGACCTCGGCGACGTCGCGCAGCCGCAGGTCGAGGATGCCGCGTTCGAGCACCGCCCGGCGGGCGGCGGAGACGAGTTCGGCCCGCTTCTCCCGGGCCCGGCTGGGTCGCGCCATGGCCGCGATTCTTCATAGGCGCTTCAAAAAACGCAAGCCATCCTTGACGAACGCCCCCGATAGTTCTTTGATACTCGCTCAAGGAACCCCCCAAGGAGGCGTCGTGGCATCAACGGCCGCCCATCCACACCTGCACCGGGGACTCAAGCTCCTCGGCACCCTCCTCCTCACCCTGTCCGCCATCACCCCCGCGTCCTCGGTCTTCATCATCGCCCCCGGCGTGATCTCCCAGGCCGGCAGCGGCGCGATCCTCAGCTACCTGGCCGGCGCCGTCGTGGGCGTGTTCATGGCCTTCGTCTACGCCGAGCTGGGCTCGGCGTTCCCGCTCACCGGCGGCGAGTACGCCATCACCGCCCGGACGCTCGGCCGGCTGCCCGGCTTCGTGGTGCTCGGGCTGATCCTCATCACGCAGCTGCTCATCATCGCCGTCATCGCGCTGGGCGTGGGCGCGTACCTGTCGGTCGTCCTCCCGGGGCTGGACGGGCCGCTGGTGGCGGCCGTGACGTGCCTGCTCACCACCGTCGTGGCGGTCTTCGACATCAAGCTGAACGCCTGGGTGACCGGGGTGTTCCTGGCCATCGAGATGATCGCGCTGGTGGTCGTGGCGGCGCTCGGCCTGTTCAGTCCGCAGCGCTCGCCGGTCGAGCTGATCACCCATCCGGTGGTGGCCGGGGACGGCGGCGCGCTGGTGCCCGCCTCGCTGGGCCTGATCGGCGCGGCGACCGCGGTGGCAATCTTCTCCTACAACGGGTACGGCTCGGCGGTCTACTTCGGCGAGGAGGTGCACGACGCGCCGAAGAGCATCGCCAAGACCGTGCTGTGGGCGCTGGGCGTCACCGTGGCGGCCGAGCTGGTGCCGGTGACGGCGGTGCTGGTGGGCGCGCCGTCGCTGGAGGGCCTGTTCGGCGCGGAGAACATGATGCAGTACTTCGTCACCGCCCGCGCCGGGTCCGTGGCCAACACGGTGATCTCCCTGGCCGTGGCGCTGGCCATCCTCAACGCCGTGCTGGCCATCATCCTCATCACCTCGCGCATGTTGTTCAGCACCGGACGGGACCGCGCCTGGCCCGCGCCGGTCAGCCGCCTGCTGTCGTCGATCCACGCCCGGTACGGCTCCCCGTGGGTGGCCACGGTGCTGACCGGCGTGGTCAGCGCGGCCTGCTGCTTCATCGACGAGCGCTTCCTGCTGGTGGTGACCGGCACCTCGATCGTGGCCGTGTACGCGGCGCTGTGCCTGGGCGCGATCGCCGGGCGGCGCAACGGCACGACCGGCCACGCGGCGTACCGGATGCCGTGGTTCCCGCTCGCGCCGGTGCTGGCGCTGGCCGCGCTGGCGTACGTGATCTACCTCAACGCGCTGGACCCGGCGATCGGCCGGCCCAGCCTGTACGTCACCGCCGGGATCGCGGTGGTGTCGGCGGCGTACTATCTGGGGGTGCTGCGGCGGCGCGGCGGGTGGGATCTGGCTGAACCATGAGAGTGATCATCTTCGGGGCGACCGGCATGGTCGGGCGCGGCGTGCTCAGGGAGTGCCTGCTCGACGAGCGCGTGACGGCCGTGCTCACGGTCGGCCGGTCGCCCACGGGGACGGTCCACCCCAAGCTGCGCGAGCTGCTCCATGCCGACCTGTCGGACCTGTCGGCCGTCGAGGGCGAGCTGTCCGGCTACGACGCGTGCTTCTTCTGCCTCGGCGTGTCCGCGGCGGGCATGAGCGAGCAGGAGTACCGGCGGATCACCTACGACTACACGCTGGCGGCCGGCACCACGCTGGCCCGGCTCAGCCCGTCCTCGACCTTCGTCTACGTCTCGGGGGCCGGCACAGACGCGCACGGCCGCGCGATGTGGGCCAGGGTGAAGGGCGCGACGGAGAACGCGCTGCTCGCGCTGCCGTTCCACGCCTACATCTTCCGTCCCGGCTACATCCAGCCGATGCACGGCGTGACCTCGCGCACCCGCTGGTACCGGCTGGCCTACGTCGTGGCCGCGCCGCTCTACCCGCTGCTGCGGCGGCTGTTCCCGGCGGCGGTGACGACGACCGAGCGCATCGGCCAGGCGATGATCACCGTGGCCGAGCGCGGCGCGCCCGAGCGGATCCTCGGCCCGGCGGCGATCAACGCCCTGTGACGGCGGCCCGCGGCACCGGCCGCCCGGCCCCCGGGATCAGCGGCACGGCCAGCAGCGAGGCGAGCGCGGCCAGCCCCCACACTGCCTCCCACGAGGCGAGGCCGAGCACCACCGGGACGAGCAGCGGGGTCACGAAGCCCGAGGCGAAGCAGGCGGTGCCCTCCAGGCCGAGCGCGGTGCCCGCCCTGGCCGCGCCCGCCATGGCGGCGATCTCGGTGTAGGCGATGCCGTGCCAGGAGTTGGCCAGCAGGCCGCCGATGGCCAGGGCGGCGACGGTGAGCGGGGTGGGCGCGGAGGTGAGCACGGCGGCGGCGGCCATCACGACCCCGGACAGGGTCCCGATGGCGCGGATCCAGGTGCGCCGCCCGCCGCGGCGGTCGGTGCGCCGGCCGGTCCAGATGCGCGCCGCGCCGCCGCCGAGCTGGGCGACGAGCACGGTGAGGGCGGCCAGGCCGGCGCCGGCCCCCTTGACGTCGTGCAGGAAGATCGCGGTGAAGGACAGCACGGCGAACTGCGGCACGGTGAGCAGCCCGCTGGCCAGCGCCACCCGCCACACGTCCCAGCGGCGCAGCGGGGAGGGGCCGGGCTCCGGGGCGGCGGCCGCGGCGGCGGGCGCCGGCTCGTGCAGCCAGCGCCAGGTGGCCGCCGCCGCCAGCAGGCAGAACACCGCCGGTACGGCGTAGACGGCGCGGAACCCGTACCGCTCGGCGAGCCAGGGCAGCAGGGCGACCCCGACCGCGCCGCCGACGGGGATGGCCGTCTGGCGGACGCTCATGGCCAGCCCCCGCTCGCCGTCGGCGAACCAGGTCATGACGGCCCGCCCGGAGGCGCCGTTCACGCTGCCGCCCAGCGCCCCGGCGGCCAGCAGGCACGCCGCCAGCAGGGCCACCCCGGCGTGCTCGGCCGGCGCCGTCA